>NZ_JBFBAV010000007.1:0-246188 GCF_040689505.1 Streptomyces sp. NPDC051211 | reverse complement strand
GGGCCCCCGGGCGGGGGGGGGCCGGCCCCCCCCCCCCCCCCCGCCCCGGGGGGCCGGGGGCAGCGCCCCCGGTTCGGGAAGGGGCGGGGTGGGGGAGAAGCCCCGCAGGGCCCCACCCCCACCCCACCTCCATGTCACCCCTTCGCCGCAGTGAGGTCGTACACCGTCACCCCACCCACCTCCACACCCGCATACTCCTCCGCCACCCACGCGGCGATCGCACTACTCCCGGCCCCACCAGGCCCCCCGCCCCGCGCACCAGCCCCAAACCCATCCCCGGAACCAGAGCCGGAGCCGGAACCGGAACCGGAACCGGAGCCAGAACCACTTCCCACGTAGTAGTGGATCTTCCCTGCCCGCACATACCCCTGGAACTGCGCCAACGTCGGCGAAGGATCACTCCCGTTGAACCCGCCGATCGGCATCACCGCACGTTCACTCGCCAGTTGGTAGCTCGCCGCGTTCTGTGCCCCCACGGCCGCCGCCACCCAGGTGTACCGGTCCGCGTCCTTGCGCAGCAGCGCGGTCAGTTCCTCGCTGACCCGCGCCCCGTTCAGCAACCCACCCATACCGCCCCCGGCCCGGGCACCCGCGCCCGGCATCTGCTGCGGCCCCCCACCACCCATGCCCCCAGGCGGCACCGGCGCAGTCCCAGCCCCGGCCCGCCCCCCAGGCGCCTGCCCCGGCCCCTGCACCATCCGCGGCCCCCGCCCCTCACCGCCGCCGCCGGCACCGGTACCGGCACCGGCAAGCCCCAAGGGCCCACCCCGCCCACCCGCAACCGCCGGCCCGGCCGTCACGATCGACCCGGTGTGCCCGGTGTTCACGGTGGTCAGGCAGTACGCCAGCGGCCCGGCCAGGATCACGCCCAGCCCCAGCCCCGCCGCGCCCAGCGTGAGCCGCCGCCCCAGCCGGCCGGCCGCGAGCAGTCCGGCCGCGGCCGCCGCCCCCGCACCCAGGACCGCCCACCGCAGCCACGGCAGGTAGTCCGGCGACCGCGACAGCAGGACGTACGACCACCAGGCGGTCAGCGCGACGGTTCCGGCCAGGGTGGCCGCGGCGGCGATGCCGTGCCGTTCCTCCCACAGCACCGCCGCCCCCATCCCCACCAGCGCGGCCACGAACGGCGCCAGCGCGACCGTGTAGTACTCGTGGAAGATGCCCTGCATCCAGCTGAAGACCGCCATGGTGATCAGCAGGGCGCCGCCCCAGGCCAGGAAGGCCGCCCGGGCCATGGCCTCCAGCGAGTCGGTGGCCCGCCCGGCCCGCCAGGTCACCACCAGGCCGACCACCAGCAGCACCAGCGCGGCCGGCAGCAGCCAGGAGATCTGCCCGCCCACGTTTCCGGAGAACAGCCGGTCGATCCCGGTCTCCCCCCAGCCGCCACCGCCGCCACCGCGGCCTCCCCCGCCCACGCTCCCCGTCTCTTCGCCGTTCAGCCGGCCGAGCCCGTTGTAGCCGAAGGTCAGCTCCAGGAAGGAGTTCGTCTGCGAGCCGCCGATGTACGGACGGGAGGCCGCGGGCCACAGCTCCACGATCGCCACCCACCAGCCGCCGGCCACCGCCATCACCAGCCCGGCCAGCCCCAGCTGGCCCAGTCGGCGGCGCAGCCGGGTCGGCGCGCAGACCGCGTACAGCAGGGCCAGCGGCGGAAGGATGACGAAGGCCTGCAGGGTCTTAGTGAGGAAGCCGAGTCCGAGGGCGACCCCCGCCCACACCAGCCACCGGGTGTGCGCGCCTTCGAGCGCGCGCAGCACGCAGTACACGGCCACCGTCATCAGCAGGGTCAGCAGGGCGTCCGGGTTGTTGAACCGGAACATCAGCGCGGCCACCGGGGTCAGCGCGAACACGCTGCCGGACAGCAGGGCCGCGCCGGGCCCGAACTGGCGCCGCACGGAGGCGTACAGGACCGCCGTGGTGCCCACCCCCATCAGGGCCTGCGGCAGCAGGATCTGCCATGCACCGAGGCCGAACAGCCGCACGGACAGGGCCATCGGCCACAGCGCGGCGGGCGGCTTGTCGACGGTGATGGAGTTCCCGGCATCCGAGGAGCCGAAGAAGAACGCCTTCCAGCTCTCGCTGCCCGCCTGGACGGCGGCGGAGTAGAAGGAGTTGGCGTAGCCGGACGCGCTCAGGTTCCAGAGCAGCAGGACGGCGGTGCCCAACAGCAGGGCGGTGAGGGCCGGGCGCTCCCAGCGGGGGCGTTCCGTGGTCATCGGGTGTCCTTCGGGTGGGTGGTCCGGCGCTCGGGGAAGACCCAGGCGCGGAAGAGCAGGAAGCGCAGCACGGTGGCGGCGAGGTTGGCGGTGACGAGTACGGCGAGTTCGGTGCCGTGCGCCGGGTGGTCGGTGGCGGCGCTCAGCGCGGCCAGTGACCCCGCGGTCAGGGCCAGCCCGATGGCGAACACCAGCAGCCCCTGCGCCTGGTGCCGCAGGGCCCGCTCGCGGCCGCGGACGCCGAAGGTGAGCCTCCGGTTGGCGGCGGTGTTGGCGATCGCGGACAGCAGCAGGGCGGCCGCGTTGGCCGCCTGTGCCCCGGTGCCGAGCCGGAAGAAGGTGTAGAGGGCCAGGTAGCTGAGGGTGGAGAACACCCCGACCACGCAGAAGCCGAGGAGCTGGCGGGCCAGCCCGCGCGGCACCCCGGGCAGGGTCCGGTCGTGCGGGTGGTCGCCGAAGGGGCGGGCCAGCCGGTCCAGTGGCAGGGCGCCGGCGGCGAGGGCCCGGCCCAGCCGCCAGATGCCCTTCAGGTCCTCGGTGGCCGTCCGGATGATGTGGACGGTGGAGTCGGGGTCGTCGACCCAGTCCACCGGGACCTCGTGGATGCGCAGCCCGGCCCGTTCGGCGAGCACCAGCAGTTCCGTGTCGAAGAACCAGCCGGAGTCCTCGACCAGCGGCAGCAGCCGCTCGGCGACCTCCCGTCGGATGGCTTTGAACCCGCACTGGGCGTCGCTGAACCGGGCGGCCAGCGAGGAGCGCAGGATCAGGTTGTAGGCGCGGGAGACGAACTCCCTTTTGGCGCCGCGCACCACGCGGGAGGAGCGGGTCAGGCGGGTGCCGATGGCGAGGTCGGAGTGCCCGGAGATGAGCGGGGCGACCAGCGGCAGGAGGGCGTTGAGGTCGGTGGAGAGGTCCACGTCCATATAGGCGAGGACGGGTGCCTCGGAGCGGGACCACACGGTCCGCAGGGCGCGGCCGCGGCCCTGCTCCTCCAGCCGGGTGCTGCGTACGCCCTCGAAGTCCGCCGCGAGGGCGGCCGCCACCTGCGGGGTGCGGTCGGTGCTCGCGTTGTCGGCGATGGTGATGCGGAAGGGGTACGGGAAGGTCCGGGTCAGGTGCTCGTGGAGCTGGCGGACGCACGGCCCGAGGTCCTTCTCCTCGTTGAAGACCGGGATCACCACGTCGAGTACGGGCCGGCCGGGCATGGCGGCGAGCGGCGCCCGGGCCGGGAGGGACCCGGCGGCCGGAGAGGTGTCGGTTGGCATGGTCCGACCCTCACCGGCCGGGCTGTCACGGCTGTGTGCTGAGGCTGTGCTCCGCCTGTGAGCTGCCCACGGCGGTCGCTCCGGCGCTCTCTGCGGTGCTCTCTCCGCCGGTCTTTTCGATGGTCTCCTCGAAGGTCTCCTCGGCGGTCTCCTCTGCGAGGGGCAGCCGGACGTCGAAGCGGGTGCGGCCGGGCTCGCTGCGTACGCCGACCTGGCCGCCGTGGGCCGTGACCACGGCCCGGACGATGGCGAGGCCCAGGCCGGTGGAGCCCGCGTGCCGGGAGCGGGAGGCGTCCCCGCGGGCGAAGCGCTCGAAGATGCGGGGTTGCAGCGCGGCGGGGATTCCCGGGCCGTCGTCCTCGATCTGGAGGTGGACCGAGGATGTTTCACGTGAAACACGCGCCGTGACCGTGGTGTTGGGCGGGGTGTGGGTGCGGGCGTTGGCCAGCAGGTTGACCAGCACCTGGTGAATGCGGGCCGGATCACCGTGGACGGGCGCGGGCCGATCGGGGAGTTCGAGCCGCCAGTGGTGGCCGGGTCCGGCGGCCCGGGCGTCGCTGACGGCGTCGACGACGAGCGGGGCGAGGTCGGTGTACCGACAGGAAAGCGGGCGGCCGGCGTCCAGCCGGGCCAGCAACAGCAGGTCCTCCACCAGTCCGGTCATCCGGGTCGCCTCGGACTCGATCCGGCCCAGCGCGTGACGGGTGTCGGGCCCGGGTTCTTCCCGTCCCCGGCGGGTGAGTTCGGCGTATCCGCGGATGGAGGCCAGCGGTGTGCGCAGCTCGTGGCTGGCGTCCGCGACGAACTGCCGGACCCGGGTTTCGCTTTCCTGCCGGGCGCTGAGGGCCGAACCGACGTGTCCCAGCATCCGGTTGAGAGCGGCACCCACCTGTCCAACCTCGGTACGGGGGTCGGCCTCGGCCTCCGGGACCCGTTCGAGCAGAGCCACTTCTCCGCTGTGCAGGGGCAGTTCGGAGACCCGGGTGGCGGTGGCGGCGACCCGCCGGAGCGGCCGCAGGGCAACACCGACCATGGCCTGTCCGGCCAGGCCGGCCGCAATGAGTCCGGCCAGGGTGACGCAGACCTCCACCGCGACCAGGGTGTTCACCGTGGAGTCGACTCCGGCCAGCGGAAAACCCAGGACCAGGGAGCGGTCGGCAGTGGCCAGCACCCGGTACCGGCCCAGTCCGGGCAGCTCCCGGTCCACGGCTCCCTCGGCGGCCTGGCGGGCGGCGGCCGCGAAGGCTGAGGCCTGGGCATCGGTGAGCGGGGTCTTGTGGTCGAAGGCCGGGCCGTCATCGGCCACGGTACGGAGGGCGCCGGTGACCTTGCCGTCGGAGTCCAGCCTGATCCCGGCGGTGCCCAGCGGGGTGCCGGGCGGAATGTCCGGGAGGTGGCGCACGTCGGGGCTCTGCCGGCTCGGCTTCCCGGGGCCGCGGGCGGACATCTCGACGGCGGTGCGCAGCTGCCCGTCGAGCTGGTTCACCAGGTAGGAGCGCAGGGCGAGGGTGGTGACCGCCCCGATCGCCGCCCCCACGACGGCGATCAGGGCGACCGCGGAGACCACCAGCCGGGTCCGCAGGGACCACGGTCGGCGCAGGCCCCCGCGCCGGGCCGGGCGCTCGCGCACTACTCGCCCGGCTTGATCAGGTATCCGGCCCCGCGCCGGGTGTGGATCATCGGGCTGAGGCCGGGGCCGCTCTCCAGCTTGCGGCGCAGGTAGGAGATGTAGAGCTCGACCACGTTGGCCTGGCCGCCGAAGTCGTAGGACCAGACCCGGTCGAGGATCTGCGCCTTGCTGAGCACCCGGCGCGGGTTGCGCATCAGGTAGCGGAGCAGTTCGAACTCGGTGGCGGTGAGGTGGATCTCCTGGCCGCCGCGGGTGACCTCGTGGCTGTCCTCGTCCAGCCGCAGATCGCCGACGGCCAGCACGGATCCGCCGCGCGCGGCCTGGGCGGCGCCCGAGCGGCGGACCAGCCCGCGCAGCCGGGCCACGACCTCCTCCAGGCTGAACGGCTTGGTGACGTAGTCGTCGCCGCCGGCCGTCAGGCCGGCGATCCGGTCCTCGACCGAGTCCTTCGCGGTCAGGAACAGCACCGGGATCTGCGGAATCTCCCGGCGGAGCCGGCCGAGGACGGCCAGTCCGTCCATGTCGGGCAGCATCACGTCGAGGACCACGGCGTCCGGCCGGAACTCCCGGGCCGCGCGCACGGCGGCCGCCCCGTCGCCGGCGCTGCGCACCTCGCAGCCCTCGTAGCGCAGGGCCATGGAGAGCAGCTCGGACAGCGAGGCCTCGTCGTCGACGACGAGGATCCGGCAGGGGCCTCCGTCGGGGCGGACCAGCGCCCCGGCCTGGTGCGCGGCGGTGGACGTGGACGCGTGGGAGGTGGTCGTCGCAGTCATGGCGACCACGCTCGCGTCCGCCTCTGAGAGGCCTCTTGCCGATTCCTGTGAATCTCCTGAGAAAGGCGTCAGCGGGACGGGAAGAGCCGGGCGGCGTTGTCGTGGCAGACCGCGCGGAGCCAGTCCTCGCCCAGGCCGAGCCGTTCGAGGGCGTCGAGCTGGTGCTCGTAGGGGTAGGGGATGTTCGGGAAGTCGGTGCCGAGGAGGATCCGGTCGCCGAGCGCGGCCAGCCGTCCGAGTGCGGCCGGCGGGAAGCCGGTGAAGCGTTCGGAGAAGTCGGTGAAGGCCATGGTCGTGTCCAGGCGGACCTCGGGGAACCGGTCGGCGAGGTCGAGGAAGTCCTCGTACTCCGGCATCCCCATGTGCGCGATGATCAGCGGCAGCCGGGGGTGGCGGCCGAGCAGCCGGGCGATGGGCTCGGGTCCGGTGTGCTTGCCGGGCACCGGACCGGATCCGCAGTGGATCACGGTGGGGATGCCGGTCTCGGCGAGCAGCCCCCAGACCGGGTCCAGCCGGTCGTCGTTCGGGTCGTACCCGCCGACCTGAAGGTGCGCCTTGAACACCCGTGCCCCGCTCTCGACGGCCCGCCGGACGTATCCGGCCACCCCGTCCTCCGGGAAGAAGGTCGCGGTGTGCAGGCAGTCCGGTGTGCGGGCGGCGAAGGAGGCCGACCAGGAGTTGAGCCAGGCGGCCATGGCGGGCTTGTGCGGATAGAGCATGGCGGTGAAGGCCAGCACGCCGAACTCGCGCAGCAGGGCGACGCGTTCCTCCTCCTCGTGCCGGTAGGTGATGGGCCATTCGACGCCGGTCAGCGGCCCGACGGCGTCGAAGTAGTCCCATACCTTGTCGAGGACCCGCTCCGGCATGAAATGGGTGTGCACGTCGATCAGGCCGGGCAGGCCGAGCCGGTCCCGGAAGGCGCGGACGGCCCCGGCCGTCCGCGCCGTCTCAGTGCTCGCGGACAAAGCCGGAACTCCGCTCCACGGTGCCGACGTGCAGGGTGTAGCTCTCGTACCACTCCTTGATGCCCTTGGCCTGCGCCGCCCGGTGCTCCATGTCGTTGCGCCAGGTGTCGAGGGCATCCTGGTCGCGGAAGTAGCCGACGGTGATGCTGAGGCCGCCGGGGGTGTGGGCGTTCTCGTGGCCGAGGTAGCCGGGGATCTCCTTGACCAGGGAGGTCATCCGGGCGGAGGTCTCGGAATAGCCGCCGTCCGCCTCGGTGCGAACGGAGGTGAATACGGCCATCAGATACGGCGGTTCGAACGCCGGTACGGGCTGGATGCTCATGCCCCCACCTTCGGTTCCCCGCCTCGGCCGTGTCCACCGCAAAGGGCCCGCCACTGCCAAAGGGATCCAAGATTTGACCTTCGCCGCCCAGGACTCCTGGACTCAGAACAGCCCTTCCTGGCCGTCCGGTTCCTCCCGGGCGAGGGTGGTGACCGGCACGGTGGTGACCGCGTCCGGCCCGGCGGCCGTCAGGACCCATCCGGCCAGCAGCCGGGCGTCCACCACCAGGCCGTCCGCGAAGTGCAGATCGGGGCCGGCCGCGGCCACCAGCCGGCCGGCAACAGTCCCGCCCGGCACCATCCGCTCGGCCAACCGGACCCGACGGGCCTCCTCGCCCACCCCGCCGGCCCCGTCCGGCGCATCCGCCGCGTCCGACCCATCGGACACCGTCGGCCCGGCCGGCCCGGCCAGCCCGGCCAGCCCGAAGGCCACGGCATGGTCGACCACCCCGCACGGCAGCCGTTCCAGTGACTCCGGCCAGCCGGGCAGGGCAGCCGCCCGCTCGTGCAGCGCGGTCACCTCCCGGGCCCGGCCGTCGGCGGCCGGCAGCCGGTCCCGTACGGCCCGCTTGCGCGCGTAGGCGATCCGGTCGGGCACCCCGAGTGCGGCCCGCAGCAGTTCCTCGGTGCGCCGGGTGGCCATCAGCGGCCCCCGGCCGAGCCAGGTCCAGGTCACCGCCCCCTGCTCCAGCAGCCGGGCGGAGCCCCGCTCCTCGGCCGTGATCCCGACCTTGACCAGGCCCGGCCCGAACCAGGCCAGGTAGACGCGGTAGGTGCGCGGGTCGGCCACGTTCGTGTCTGCGGCCACCGAGAAGGACCGGTCGAGGCGGGCGCACTCGGGACACTGCGCGCTGCCGGCCCGGGCCGGGACCGCGGCCGCCGTGGGGCAGGGGGTCCGGCGGCCGCTCCGCCGCACCCCCAGGCAGGCGCGGTCCCCGGCCCCGGTGAACGCGAGCCGCTGACCGTACGCGAGGACACTGGTCCGCTCGCCGCGCCCCTCCGCGTACCAGCCGATCCCGGGGCGCCCCTCGGCCCAACGCGGTCCGGTGCAGCGCCAGATCGCCGTGGTCACAGGGGCAGCGGCCGCTCGAAGAAGGTCTCCAGCGCCACGGTCGCCTGGGTGCCGCTCACCCCGTCGATGGCATAGAGCCGGCGCAGCACGTCCTGCAGCTGCTCGGTGGTGGAGGTCCGCACCTTCACCAGCACCGAGGCGCTGCCGGCGATGATGTGCGCCTCCTGGATCTCGGCGATGGCCGCGAACTGCTCGCCGGAGTCCCCCATCCAGGCGTTCGAGTCGACCATCACGAAGGCGAGCACTCCGCTTCCCACGGCAGCCGGGTCCACATCGACGGTGGTGCGGCGGATCACCCCGCGCTCGCGGAGCTTGCGGACCCGCTCGTGCGCGGCGCCGGCGGAGAGCCCTACGGCCGCGCCGAGGACGGCGTACGACTGCCCGGCGTCCTGCTGCAGCCGCGCGACGATCGCCCGGTCGATCCCATCCATTGCTCTCCTCCACTGGACCCTTGTCAGGACCGTACCGCATCCGGCAATCTTGATCGCGACCGAACAAAATTCGGCACTCAAGGAGATTGACGTAATGCCGTCACCCATAGCGGACCCTGATCTGTACGAAATCCTGGACGATCGCTTCCGGACCGGTCGCTGCGCCAACGGCGACATGCGCCTGGAGCGCCTCCACGACGACTGCCGCTGGGCGGAGGGCCCGCTCTACCTCCCGGCCTGGCGCCAGCTGGTGTGGAGCGACATCCCCAACGACCGGATGCTGCGCTGGGACGAACACACCGGCACCGTCGGGCTGTTCCGCTCCCCGGCCGGCCACCCGAACGGGAACACCCTCGACCGCCAGGGCCGCCTGATCACCTGCGAGCAGGGCGGCCGCCGGGTCAGCCGCACCGAGCCGGACGGCACGGTGACCGCCCTCGCCACGCACTACGGGAACAAGCGGCTGAACAGCCCCAACGACGCGGTGGTCCGCTCGGACGGCTCGGTCTGGTTCTCCGACCCGGACTTCGGCATCACCAGCGACTACGAGGGCCGGCGGGCGGAGAGCGAGATCGGCGCCTGCAACGTCTACCGGGCCGACCCGCTGACCGGCGAGGTCCGCCTGGTCGCGGACGGCTTCGGCGGCCCCAACGGACTGGTCTTCTCCCCGGACGAGCGGCAGTTGTACGTGTCCGACACCCGGGCGGGCCACATCCGGGTCTTCGAGGTCCGCGAGAACGGCACCCTGTCGGACGGCAAGGTCTTCACGGAGGTGGCGGCGGACCGGGAGCGGGCCCGCTTCGACAACATCCGCTTCGACGACCAGGGCCGGCTGTGGGCGGCGGCGATGGAGGACGGGGTGCACTGCTACGCGCCGGACGGAGACCTCATCGGACGCATCCGGGTCCCCGAGCCCGTCTCGAACATCGCCTTCGGCGGCCCCCGGAACAACCGCCTGTTCATCACGGCCAGCACTTCGCTCTACTCGCTGGTGATGTCGGTGACCGGACTGCCCCGCTAAGCGGCGCCCGGCGGACACGGCGTATGCCGCGGACAAAGCAAGAGGCCCTCCGGTGAACCGGAGGGCCTCTTGGGCTGTGCACTCGGCAGGATTCGAACCTGCAACCTTCTGATCCGTAGTCAGATGCTCTATCCGTTAAGCTACGAGTGCTTGTGCTTCCCGGGGTTTTTCGCCCCGTTGGCCTTGCGAGAACAACAATACATGGACCTCGCCGGGACGCGAAATCCGTTATCCAAACCGCTTCTGACCTGCGTAAACGGCCCTTCTGGGGGACCTCTGAGGAACTCCTGGGGGGACAGACGGGGGACAGTCGGCGGACTGCCGGGAACGACGAAGC
Organism: Streptomyces sp. NPDC051211; assembly: GCF_040689505.1. Classification (NCBI taxonomy): domain Bacteria; kingdom Bacillati; phylum Actinomycetota; class Actinomycetes; order Kitasatosporales; family Streptomycetaceae; genus Streptomyces; species Streptomyces sp. NPDC051211. The sequence goes on along the minus strand of NZ_JBFBAV010000007.1, from coordinate 236,157 downwards.
CCCGGTCCACAGGGACCGGGGCTTCGGTGATCACACAAGCGGAGGCGGAGGGATTTGAACCCTCGATGGGGGGTAAGCCCCAAACCGCATTAGCAGTGCGGCGCCATAGACCGGACTAGGCGACGCCTCCAGCACACCCTCGCGTACGGGGGTGCGTGCAGATGATGACACAGGCGCGGGGCCGGTCACCAATCCGGTCCCACGGTACTAGGCGCAACGGCACCAGGGCAAAGCCTTTGGGCACCGGTCAGCGGAACGTCCGGGCCCGGCTCTCGTTGGGCAGGCGTACGCCCCCGACGTACTGGAGATCTCGATGCGTCTCGCTGCCTTCGCCGTCGCCTCCGCGTTCGCCACCGCGGCGGCCGGCCCGCTGCCGCCCCTCCCGCTGGCCGGGCTCCTCGCGCCCCCGCCCGACCGGCTCACCGTCACCGTGGAGCACAACGGCACCTCCCCGGCGGCCAACGGCACGTACAGCCTGGAATGCGACCCGGTGGGCGGCACCCACCCGGAGGCCAAGCGGGCGTGCGCGCGGCTCGACACCCTCTCCAAGGCCCGGAAGGACCCCTTCGCCCCGGTCGCCGAGGGGCAGATGTGCACCGGCCAGTACGGCGGACAGGCCACCGCGCGGATCACCGGAACGTGGCGGGGACGCGAGGTCGACGCGCGTTTCGGCAGGGGGAACGGTTGCGAGATCAAACGCTGGAAAGACATGGAACCTGTGCTTCCGAGTCCGCGTTCCTGACCAGGGCGGATACCGGAAGCAGCGCGACCGGGCCCCCGATCCGCCGTCCCATGTGAGGAACGTGGCCTTAGACTCCTCCCGTGACATGCCGGTAGTCGTGGTCAGGGAGGAAGCTCGTCGTGAGCAGCAGGCCATCCCGAGGCGCTGCTCGCCTCGCAGCAATACTCGACGCTCTGCCGGACGCGCTGCTGCTCGTCAACGCGAACGGCACCGTCGTCAACGCCAATTCGATCGCGCTCGAGGTCATGGAGAGCCCGGGGACCGGGCTGGTCGGCCGCGGCCTGCTCGACCTGCTGCCCGAGTTCGACTCCAAGCTGATCCCCGGCTCGATGCGCCGCCCCGGCGACGAAGACGCCCTGCGCACCAAACCCACCCGGATGACGGCCCGCCGCACCGACGGCAGCGAGTTCCCCGTCGAGGTGACCAGCGCCGGCCTGGACGGCCGGGACGCCTACCGCGAGCCGCACCACTCCTACACCGGCGACGAGCTGCTGATGCTCGTCGTGCGCGACCTCTCCGGGACCGTCGACACCGAGGCCGAGCTCGCCCGCTCGCAGCGGCAGACCGAGATGATCCTGCGGGCCGCCGCCGAAGGCGTGGTGGGCACCGACACCGACGGCCGCGTGGTCCTGGTCAACCCGGCCGCCGCGCAGATCCTCGGCTACCGGGCCACCGATCTCGGCAACCGCGAGCTGCACGGCCTGATCCAGCACTCCCGGGCCGACGGCTCCCCCTTCCCCTTCGAGGAGTCCCCGCTCGCCGACACCCTGCGCAGCGGGCGCAAGCACCGGGTGCGCGGGCAGGTGCTGTGGAACAAGGCCGGCCAGCCGGTCGCGGTGGACCTCACCACCTCGCCGGTGCGGGACGGCGACCAGCTCGTCGGCGCCGTGATGACCTTCACCGACCGGCGGCCGTACGACGCGCTGGCCGCGCGCCACGCCCAGCTGCTCGCGGTGCTCGGCGACGCCCTCCGCGGCCCGCTGGAGGAGCTGCGCGGCGAACTGGCGACCCTGGCGGCGGACGACGCGGGCCAGCTGTGGCCGGAGGCGAACCAGCTGCTGCACCACCTGGCCGCCGGGTACTCGCGGATGACCACCCTGGTCGACAACGTGCTGGGCTTCCAGCGGCTGGACTCGGGCACCGAGAAGCTCGCCAAGGAGGCCGTGCTGATCGACGGGGTCGTCACGGCCGGCGTCGACGGCGCGGTGGAACTGATCGGCCCCGGCCGCGCCCAGTTCGCGGTGCACGCGCCGACGATCGAGGCGGAGGTCGACCCGGAGCGGATCGCCACCGCGCTCGCCCACCTGATCGCCGATGTGGCCGGGGTCGACGCCACCGGCAAGACCCCGGCCGGCAGCGGCTACATGGACTCCACGATCGTCGTGGCCGTGGCGCAGCGCGGCGATGTCGTACGGATCGAGGTGCGCGGGCCGTACGAAGGCGGCAACCCGGTGCACGAGCCGATCGTGCGGGGCATCGTGGCCGCGCACGACGGAATGCTCCAGACCGTCGAGGTGCCGGGCGCGCCCGGCGGCGCGTACGTGCTGGAGCTGCCGCTGGGGTCGGGGGCCGGCATGGTCACCCTGCCCGATCCGGAACCCGAGCCGGAGCCCGAGGCGGAACGGGCGCCGGAAAAGCCGGGCGCCGGCCGGCGCGGGCGGCGCGGGGTCGACGCCTTCCTGGACGAAGAGGAGCCGCGCCCGGAGCCGGAGTCCGGCGGGAGCGCGCTCGCGCTGCCCTCGGGGCGGCGGCGGGCGGCCGGAGCGGCGGTCCCGCCGCCGGCCGAGCCCACCGGACCCGAGCTCGCGCAGTCCCCGGTGAACCCCGCCGGCCTGGGCACCGGGCGGCGGCGCGGCCGCGACGGTGACGGCCGACCCCTGCCGGTGCTACCGCCGGCCGCCGAGGTCCCGGCCGGGCGCCGCCGCGCCCTGGGCCCGGCCCAGCCCGCGCTCGGCCCGGTCCCCGGCACCGGCATCCCGGTGGGTACGGCGGCCCCCGGATCCGGCAGCTCCGCCGCCGACGGTGCCCCGTCGGGGCCGCCCGCCCCGGCCGCCACAGGAGACGTCCCGGCCCCCGACGGCGGGGCATCCGGCCTGGTGCCCCTCCCCGGCGGCGGTTTCGCCGTGGCGGGCGGGCCGCAGGGTGCCGGTGCGGTGCCGGTGACCGGTGCCGGGGGATCCGGTGCGCCGGACTCCGGGCCGACGGCTCTTCCCGGCGGCGGCTTCTCCGTGCCCGGCGGGCCGCAGAGCGAGGGTTCCGCGCCGGTGGCCGGTCCGCAGGGCGGCCCGGTCGGTGCGAGCCCGCGGCCGGACGGCGGTTTCGCCCTCCCCGCAGCCCCTGCCGGCCCCCCGGCGGCCCCTGCTGCCGCCGCGGCCACGCCCGCCGGGCGCCGCGGCCGCCGCGTGCTGGGAAGCCCGGAGGCCGAGGACGGCCACGAGAGCGCCCCCGAGAACAGCGGGCCGAGCGATCACACGCCCGCCCAGGCGCACCAGCCCACCGGCCGCCGCCGGGCCCTGCCGGGCACCGGCCCCGTCCCCGGCGCAGGCCCCGTTCCCGCCGCCGGGCCGGTCCCGCCGACCGGACCCGTCCCCCCGACCGGGCCTGTCCCGTCGGCCGGACCCGGCACCGCCTGGCCGGTCCCGTCCGCCCGGACCGCACCCGAGGACGACCCCGCCGCGCCCGTCGCCGTACCGGCGGCCCGGCAGCCGCAGGACAACCCGGCACAGCCCATCAGCGTGCGGACCCTGGGCCAGGGCATCAGCCTGGACCCGGCGGGCCCCGCGGCCGGCCCGGGCACGGCGCCCGGTGCGGGCTCCGGTTCGGGGCGGCGGCGCAGGCTCGCCGAACCCGCCCCGCAGGGCCGCGCCTTCGCCATAGGGGCTCCCGAGGCCGGTGCCGCCGAGGGACCCGAGCCGCTGGACGGCCCCGGCGGGGCCGTCGAGGTGGTCAACCGGCCCGTGCCGCAGCCCGTGGACGACGAACTCCCGCCGGAGCCGCTCGACAACCCGCGCCGGCTCCTGGTGTGGCCCGCACCGGACGTGGCGACCACCCAGGCGCTCAGCGACCGCGGCTACCGCCCGGTGATCGTGCACTCCCGCGAGGAGGTGGACGCACAGATCGCCGCGTTCCCCGCCGCGCTGTTCGTCGACCCGCTCACCGGGCCGATCACCCGCACCGCCCTGCAGTCGCTGCGTCAGGCCGCGGGGGCCGCCGAGGTGCCCGTCCTGGTGACGGCCGGCCTGGGCCACGCCACCCGCGAGGCGGCGTACGGCGCGGATCCGGCCGTACTCCTCAAGGCACTCGCCCCGCGCGACAGCGAGCAGCACCCCTCCCGGGTCCTGCTCATCGAGGAGAAGGACGCCATCGCCGGGGCCCTCACCGCCGCCCTGGAACGGCGCGGCATGCAGGTGGGCCGGGCCGGCGCGGACACCGATGCCGTGGAGCTGGCGACCCGGATGCGGCCCAACCTCGTGGTCATGGACCTGATGCAGGTCCGGCGCCGCCGGGCCGGCATCGTGGACTGGCTGCGCGCCAACGGGCAGTTGAACCGGACCCCGCTGGTCGTCTACACGACCAGCGGGATCGAAGAGGCCGAGCTGCCCCGCCTCGCCTCCGGCGAGAGCGTGCTCTTCCTCGCCGAGCGGTCCACCACGGCGGACGTACAGGGCCGCATCGTGGACCTGCTGGCGAAGATCGGCACCAATTAGCCACTCTGGGCCGATGGCCATCATCGAGAGAGACGACCGGTCCGAGCAGCCCGTCCCCGCCGACAACGGCGAGGTGAGCCTGCTGATAGCCCGGCAGGTGGAGCCGGGACACGAGGCGGCCTTCGAGAAGTGGGCCCGCGGGATCCTGGAGACCGCTGCGACCTTCCCCGACCACCTCGGGTACGGGCTGTTCCGGCCGGCGTCCGAGGGCGGGCCCTGGTTCCTGGTCCACCGGTTCAGGAACCAGGCGGCGTTCGAGGCCTGGCAGCACTCGCCGGAACGGGCGGCGTGGTTCGCGAACTGCCAGGGCCACCACCACACCGAGATCGCCCGCCGGGAACTCCACGGCATGGAGACCTGGTTCGCCAAGCCGGGTACGACCCGGCCCGCGCCCCCGCGCTGGAAGATGGCGATCAGCTCGGGGCTGGCCATCTTCCCGATCTCGCTGGCGGGGAACGCGCTGCTCGGGCCGTACCTGGTGGATCTGAACTTCGTGCTGCGGACCGCGGCCTTCGCCGTCGTCTTCAGCACCCTGATGACGTACGTGGCGATGCCCGCGGTCAGCAGGCTGCTGCGGGGCTGGCTCAGCCCAGCGTCGTGACCTCCAGCGCCCCGTCCGCGTACTGCTTGCGGATGACCTTCTTGTCGAACTTGCCGACGCTGGTCTTCGGTACCGCGTCGACGATCGTCCAGCGCTCCGGCAGCTGCCACTTGGCGACCGTCTCGGCGAGGAAGGCCCTCAGCGCGGCGTAGTCGGCGGTGGACCCCGCCTTCAGGACGACCGTGGCCAGCGGCCGCTCGCCCCACTTGTCGTCGGGAACGGCGACCACGGCCGCCTCCGCGACCTCGGGGTGGGCCATCAGGGCGTTCTCCAGCTCCACGCTGGAGATCCATTCACCGCCGGACTTGATGACGTCCTTGGCCCGGTCGGTGAGGGTCAGGAAGCCGTCCGGGCTGATCACGCCGACATCGCCGGTCTTGAGCCAGCCGTCGGCGCTGAACTTGTCCTCGGGGCGGAGGGGCTCGCCGTCGACCCCGTTGTAGTACGCGCCCGCGATCCAGGTGCCGCGTACCTCCAGCTCGCCGGCGGACCGGCCGTCCCAGGGGAGGACGTCCCCGCCCGGCCCTATCAGCCGGCCCTCGACGCCGGCCGGGAAGCGGCCCTGGGTGACCCGGTAGGGCCATTCCTCCTCGGCGGTGAGCCCGGCGGGCGGGTGGGCCATGGTGCCCAGCGGGGAGGTCTCGGTCATGCCCCAGGCGTGGCAGAGCCGGACCCCGAGCTTGTCGTACGCCTCCATCAGGGCGGGCGGGCAGGCGGAGCCGCCGATGGTGACCTGCTTCATCGAGGACAGGTCGCGGGGGTTGGCGGTGACCTCGGCGAGCAGGCCCTGCCAGATGGTGGGCACGGCGGCCGCGTGCGAGGGCTTCTCCCGCTCGATCATCTCGGCGAGCGGGGCGGGCTGAAGGAACCGGTCCGGCATCAGCATGTTGATGCCGGTCATGAAGGTGGCGTGCGGCAGGCCCCAGGCGTTGACGTGGAACTGCGGGACCACGACCAGGCTGGTGTCCCGGTCGGTCAGTCCCATCGACTCGGTCATGTTGACCTGCATGGAGTGCAGGTAGATGGAGCGGTGGGAGTAGACGACGCCCTTGGGGTCCCCGGTGGTGCCGGAGGTGTAGCACATCGCGGCGGCCTGGCGTTCGTCCAGCTGCGGCCAGTCGAAGGCGGTGGAGCGGCCGGCGATCAGGTCCTCGTAGTCGTGCACCTGGACGGGCAGCGGTTCGAGGCCGGAGCGGTCGCCGGGTCCGGCGACGACCACGTGCTCGACGGTCGGCAGGTGCGGCAGCAGCGGGACCAGCAGCGGCAGCAGGGTCCCGTTGACCAGCACCACCCGGTCGGCGGCGTGGTTCACGATGAAGACCAGCTGCTCCGGGGGCAACCGCAGGTTCAGGGTGTGCAGGACCGCGCCCATGGACGGGATCGCGAAGTACGCCTCGACATGCTCGGAGTTGTTCCACATGAGGGTGGCGACCCGCTCGTCCTGCTGGACCCCGAGCTCGTCGCGCAGGGCGTGGGCGAGCTGGTGGGTCCGGGTGCCGATCTCGGCAAAGCTGCGGCGGTGCGGCTCGGCCTCGCCCGTCCAGGTGGTGACCTGGGACTTTCCGTGGATCGTCATACCGTGCTGCAGTATGCGGCTGACGAGCAGTGGTACGTCCTGCATGGTGCTCAGCAAAGCGTCCTCCCGGGGGCGCTGCGGCTCTGCGGCGGCTCGGCTTGGTTCCTGCCGATTCTGCTCACGTACCGGTCGGCATGTCACTACCCGGGAGTACAAAGGCGTGCCGGAATGCATGTGTGGTTCCGTGCACAGGATCGGGGCTCACGCACCGGGCACGGCGCACTGTTTCACGTGAAACACGGCCCGGTCGGTTTCACGTGAAACACGGCAGGTCAGCGGAGCGGGCTGAGCTCCGGGCTGAGCTCAGGGTCCTGGCGCAGCTTGCCGAGCGCGCGGGAGACGGCGCTCTTGACCGTGCCGACCGAGACGCCGAGCAGCTCGGCGGTCTGGGCCTCGCTGAGGTCCTCGTAGTAGCGGAGGACGACCATGGCCCGCTGCCGGTCGGGCAGCCGGGTCACCGCCCGCCACATCGCATCGCGCAGGGCCTCGGTCTCGGCGGGGTCGGCGACCGGCGGCGCCTCGGTCTCGGGGAGCTCCTCGCAGGCGAACTCGTCGACCTTGCGCTTGCGCCACTGCGAGGTGCGGGTGTTGACCAGGGCCCGGCGGACGTAGCCGTCGAGCGCCCGGTGGTCCTCGATGCGATCCCAGGCGACGTACGTCTTGGTGAGCGCCGTCTGCAGCAGGTCCTCGGCATCGCACGGGTTGGCGGTGAGGGAGCGCGCGGTGCGCATCAGGACGGGCCCGCGCGTCCGTACGTACGACGAGAACGACGGGTAGGTCGGGCGTGTCGACGGGAGCGAGGCATCCGTGCACACAGGCGTGGTCATGCCTCCAAACTAGGAGGACGGGCATGCCTTCGGGATCGGCCCCAGGTGCCGAAGCGGTGTCCCCCTCAGGTTGTAGGGGTGGGGGTGGCCCGACCTCCTGTAGGTGGAGAGGCGGACCGGCCACCCCTATCGGTCGGCGGCCAGGATCAGGCCGGAGGTTGGCACGCCGGTGCCGGCGGTGACGAGGACGTGCTCGGCCCCGGAGACCTGGTTCACGGAGCTGCCGCGCAGCTGGCGGACGGCTTCGGCGATGCCGTTCATCCCGTGCAGGTAGGCCTCGCCGAGCTGGCCGCCGTGGGTGTTGAGCGGCAACGCCTCGGCGGCGGTGAACCCGGCGGCCTCGCCGGGCTTGCAGAACCCGAACTCCTCCAGCTGCATCAGCACGAAGGGGGTGAAGTGGTCGTAGAGGATGCCGACGTCGATGTCCGAGGGACGCAGCCCGGAGGTCCGCCACAGCTGGCGGGCGACCACGCCCATCTCCGCCAGGCCGGTCAGGTCGTCGCGGTAGAAGGAGGTCATGCCCTCCTGGCGGCGGCCGGCGCCCTGCGCCGCCGCCGTGATCACGGCGGGCGGGTGCCGCAGGTCCCTGGCGCGTTCGACCGAGGTGACCACGATCGCCTGGCCGCCGTCGGTCTCCTGGCAGCAGTCGAGGAGGCGGAGCGGCTCGACGATCCAGCGCGAGGCCGCGTGGTCGGCGAGGGTGATGGGCTTGTTGTGGAAGTACGCGGCGGGGTTGTTGGCGGCATGGCGGCGGCCGGTGACCGCTACGTGGCCGAACGCCTCGGGGGTCAGCCCGTGGGCGTGCAGGTAGCGCTGGGCGGTCATGGCCACCCAGGACGCCGGGGTGAGCAGCCCCCAGGGCAGGGACCAGCCCAGGGCCGCGCCCTCCGCCGAGGGCTCGCGCTGCTGAACGCCGGAGCCGAAACGCCGGCCGGAGCGCTCGTTGAAGGCGCGGTAGCAGACCACGACCTCGGCGATGCCGGTGGCCACGGCGAGGGCGGCCTGCTGGACGGTGGCGCAGGCCGCACCGCCCCCGTAGTGGATCCGGGAGAAGAAGGAGAGCTCGCCGATCCCGGCCGCCTGGGCGACGGTGATCTCGGGGCTGGTGTCCATGGTGAAGGTGACCAGGCCGTCCACGTCGGCGGGGGTGAGCCCGGCGTCGTCGAGGGCCGCGTGCACGGCCTCCACGGCGAGTTTCAGCTCGCTGCGGCCTGAGTCCTTGGAGAACTCGGTGGCGCCGATGCCGGCGATGGCGGCCCGGCCGCCGAGGAAATCCCGGGTGCGGACGCTCATGCCGCCACCTCCGCGGTGACCGTGCCGGTGACGTGGTGGCCGAGGCCGTTGGCGCCGGTGACCCGGATCTCGACGGTGTCGCCGTCCACGGCGGTGACCGTGCCGGTCAGCACCATGGTGTCGCCCGGGTAATTGGGCGCACCCAGGCGGATCGCCACCTTGCGCAGGACCGCGCGCGGCCCGAGGCGGTCGGTGACGTACCGGCCGACCAGGCCGTTGGTGGTGAGGATGTTCATGAAGATGTCGGGGGAGCCCTTCTGCCGGGCGAGTTCCGCGTCGTGGTGCACGTCCTGGTAGTCGCGGGAGGCGAGGGCGCCCGCGACGATCAGGGTGCGGGTCACGGGGATCTCCAGCGGCGGCAGGGTGTCGCCGATGTTCATGCCTGCTCCTTTGCCAGTACGGCCCCGAGCTCGGCCAGCAGCTCGGCTCCGCAGCCCAGGTACGCGTCCAGCTGGCGGCCCCAGAGGAAGTGCCGGTGGACGGGATGGTCGAGGTCGGCGCCCATGCCTCCGTGCAGGTGCTGGCCGGCGTGGACGACCCGGGTGCCGGCCTCGGAGGCCCACCAGGCGGCGGTCAGTGCGTGCTCCTCCGCCGGCAGGCCCTGGTCGATGCGCCAGGCGGCCTCGTAGGCGGTGACCCGGACGGCCTCGGTGTCCATGTACGCGTCGGCGGCGCGCAGCATCACGCCCTGGTTGGTGGAGAGCGGGCGGCCGAACTGCTCGCGCGTGGAGGTGTGGTCGACGGCGCGGGCCAGCGATCCGGCGCAGACCCCCGCCTGGAGTCCGGCGAAGGCGGTCCGGGCGGCCGCCAGGACGCTCGCGTACGCGTTCCCGCCGTCCGGGCGGCCGAGGGGTTCGGCCTCGGCACCGGACAGGTCCAGCCGGCCGGCGGCCCAGGGGGCGGTGGTCTCCACGGGCTCGGTCCGCACCCCGCGGGCGTCCGTCCGTACCAGCCACAGGGTCCGGTCGGTGTCCGGGACCAGCACGTGGGTGGCGTCGCGGAGCCAGGGGACGGCGGGCAGCACCCCGGTGAGGCGGCCGTCTTCGGCGCGGACCCGGCCGCGGGCGGGGAAGGCTCCGGTGGCGACCGCGGTGCCCTCGCCGAGCGCGGGCAGCAGCCGGGCCTGCTGCTCCGCGGTGCCGTGGGCGGCGAGCGGCCGGATCCCGTACACGCAGGTGGCGGCGAGCGGGACCTGGGCGGTGGTGCGGCCCTGTTCCTCCAGCAGCAGGACCAGTCCCAGCAGGCCGATGTCGAGGGCCGCCGCGGTCAGTCCGGCGGCGGTGAGGGCCTTCCACAGTTCGGCGTCGGTGCCGGTCCCGGCGGCGGTGAGCCGTTCGTGGGTGGAGAGGTCGCGGAAGATCCGGGCGGCCAGGCCGGCGGCCTCGGACTGCTCCTCGGTGGGGTGGAAGTCCATGTCAGCCCCCGTCCGCGCGGAACACGGGCAGTTCGAGGTCGTCGTCGACGCGCAGGAACTCCAGCTGGACGGGCATGCCGATGCGCACCTTGTCGTAGGGGACGCCGGTGATGTTGCTGATCATCCGGACGCCCTCGGCGAGTTCGACGAGGGCGACCGCGTACGGCGGGTCGAAGGCCGGGAACGGGGGGTGGTGCATGACCACGTACGAGAAGACGGTGCCGGCGCCGGAGGCCTCGACGGTGTCCCAGTCGGGGCTCGCGCAGTGGTTGCAGCCGGGGAGCCAGGGGAAGCGGAGGGTGCCGCAGCCGGTGCAGCGCTGGATGAGCAGCCGGTGCTCCCGGACCCCGTCCCAGAAGCCCTGGTTGTCGCGGTTGACCACGGGCCGGGGCCGGAGCGCCTTCGCGGCCCGGGGCTTTCGCTGTGCGGGGGCGTACTTGAGGATGCGGAAGCGGTGCGTGCCGGCGGGTTCGCCGTTGGCGCGCACGTCCATGCGGGTGGTCACGAAGTGGCCGGTGCCCAGCTTGGTGGTCTTGCGGGGGGAGACGGACTCGATGACGGCGTCGAAGGTGATGGTGTCGCCGGGGCGCAGCGGCCGGAGGTACTCCTGCTCGCAGTCGGTGGCGACCACGGAGGTGCAGCCGGCGCCGTCGAGGAGGGCGAACAGCTCGTCGTAGGCGGTGGACCGGCCGGTGCCGGCGGTGTGGCCGGAGAGCCCGCCCATCGTCCAGGCCTGGAGCATGGTGGGCGGGGCGATGGCGTCCGGGCCGGTGTAGGCGGGGCCGGTGTCGCCCATCGCCTCGCACCAGTGGCGGATCATGGGCTGGTTGACCGGGTCCTTGCCCTGGGCGGCGGTCGCGGCGGGCCGCCCTTCGAAGGCTTTGAGCCGGGCGAGGAACGCGTCCTCCTCGCGGTCGCCGTCGGTCATCGCTTCCTGCCCTTCATACCGAGCCGCATCATCGCGACGATCTCCCGCTGGACCTCGCTGACCCCGCCGCCGAAGGTGTTGATCTGGGCGGCGCGGTTCATCCGTTCCAGTTCGCGGCCGCGGATCAGGGCTTCCTCGCCGACGATCTCCTGACACATCCGGTACACGTCGACGGCGGTCTCGGTGCCGAGGAACTTGACCCCGCTGGCATCGCCGGGCGCCAGGGTGCCGGCGCCCACGTCCTGGACGAGCCGCCAGTTGAGCAGCCGTACGGCGGCCAGCCGGGCGTGTGCCTCGGCGAGCCGGGACCGGACCCAGGGCCGGTCGGCGGGGCGCTCGCCGGTGTCCGGGTCGGGGGTGCGGGCGTGCGCGAGGGCCTCGGCGTAGAAGTCCTCGGCCTGCATGCCGATGGCGGCGAGGGCGACCCGCTCGTGGTTGAGCTGGTTGGTGATCAGACCCCAGCCGCCGTGCTCGGGGCCGACCAGGTTGCCGGCGGGCACCCGGATGCTGTCGTAGTAGGTGGCGGTGGTGGTCAGGCCGCCGACGGTGTCGATGGGGGTCCAGGAGAAACCGGGGTCGTCGGTCGGGACCAGGATGATCGAGATGCCCCGGTGCTTGGGGGCCTCGGGGTCGGTGCGGCAGGCCAGCCAGATCCAGTCGGCGTTCTGGGCATTGGAGGTGAAGATCTTCTGCCCGTCGACGACCCAGTCCGCGCCGTCGCGGACGGCCTTCGTACGGAGGGCGGCGAGGTCGGTGCCGGCCTCGGGCTCCGAATAGCCGATGGCGAAGACCAGCTCGCCCTTGAGGATGCGGGGGAGGAAGAATTCCTTCTGCTCCCGGGTCCCGTACTTCATCAGGGTCGGGCCCACGGTGTTGAGGGTGACCATGGAGACGGGGGCGCCGGCCCGGTAGGCCTCGTCGAAGAAGACGAACTGCTCGTCGGGGCCGCGGTCCTGGCCGCCGTACTCCACGGGCCAGCCGAGACCGAGCAGTCCGTCGGCGCCGATGCGGCGCAGCAGCCCGCGCTGGGCGGCACCGTCCCGTGGTGGCCCGTCTGGCATCAACTGCCTGAAGTAGGCCCGCAGTTCGTCGCGCAGCCGCAGCTGGTCTTCGGTCGGGGCGAGGTGCACGGTGCTGCCTCCCGGCATCGCGGCATCGAATGGATCTGACTGTCCGTCAGATCCAGTCCGGATGTCAAGGTCGGGAGCACGCGGCCGGACGAGGTCCGGACATGCACAGGGGCGCCTGCGCTACCGGACCCCAGCCGGTCCGGTCGCACAGGCGCCCTCAGCACTGGGAAGGGGATCTACCACCAGGGGTGGAAGTTCGCCGCCACGTTGGAGTTCGACTGGCCGATGGCCGTGAAGGCCGAGCCGTTGACCTGGGCGGTGTTGTTCTGGTTGGACGCACCGGAGCCGGTGGCGACCTGCTGCGTGGTGGTGGAGTTGCCGTTGTTGTTCCCGCCGACCCCGCTGCCGATGATGCTGGCGACGCTCGCATTCGATCCGTCGTTCGCGAACGCGCCGTTGTCGGCCTGGGCCACCCCGCCCAAGAGGGCGACGGCGAGGGGGAGAGCGGCGACGGCTGCGATGACGCGGGCGGTACGGATGCTTGCCATGTGTGAATCCTCCAGGGACCCGAAGTGGGGGTGTTTCCAAGGCAGTTGGCCGACCGCCCCGGTCGTTGGTCACGACGTCGCGAGATCAGAAGTGCCCACCGAATCCCCGGCGAACCACCCCGGAGGCCGCGATTCCCCCGCAAGCATGAGCAACATCGGATAAACCTCATTCGCGCCCCCGGCGCCCCAGAGCACTCTTCCTTTCACTGCTGAAACCGGTGTCACACAAGGGACGAAGCGTTCCGGCAAACCCACCCGTCCCAGACATGCCGAAAGGGCCGCGACCACGCGGGAGACGGCTCTCTCCCGGGTCAGCGACCCTGCTGTTCCATGCTTCGCGCCCCCGCGCACCCCCGGCGCACGCCGGGGCTTCCGCCCCCTCCGCTGCTGCGCCTACGCGGCCAGACCCACGTCCTCCCGCCCTCCCACGCCACTGGCACCGATGCCTACTGCGGTTCCGGTTCCGGTTCCGGCGAGGGCGGCGGCGGTGGTCGACCGGCGGGCCGACGGGGACGAGCCGTGCGCCTCGGCCCGGATGCGCTGCGCGATGGTCGGCGGGAGCGCACCGTCCCGCATCACGGCCCGCCAACTGCGCGGGGCCCGTACGGCCGGCCGGCGGCCCGCGGCACCCACCGGGGCGGAGGGGGAAGCAGAACCGGCGACGACGGAGGCCGGAGCGGCGGCGGCCTTGGCTCCGAAGCCGAACGAGGCGAAGAGCGCCACGAGTGCGGCGAGAACCGCGGTGACGGCGGTCCGGATCGACGCGACCTTGCTGATGTCAGCCATGACGGCCCCTCACTTCCCGATGTTCCGACGGGCGGATCTGCATACATTCGTCATGATGCGGACGCAACCGCACCGCCGCCCACACCCGCGCCGATCTTCCGACAAACACCACTCCCCCGGAGCAACGCGCGCCCGGAGCCCCAGCACCCGAAGGGCTGTCTCAGGGGAAACGCAGAGGGCGGGCCCCCGGATCGGGGACCCGCCCTCTGACCAGGTACGTACGGCCGAGCAGGATGAGTAGACGTACTCAGGTGGCGGTCCTCGGCAGCTTCGAGACTGGGTGCAGGTCAAACGAAGCGGAACGGGAACGGGGAACGTCATGGTGCGGCGCTGGTCGAAGGCTGAGATGTGGGTGCCCGGTGCGTACCTGGCCCTGGTGGTCGCGATGCTGGTCTACGTCGCGATCGGCAGCCGGACCGGGGACATCGGGCTCTTCGCAGCCTTGCCGATCCTGGCCACCGCGCCGGTCAGCCTCCTGCTGCTGAGCACCTTCGGACCCGCGGCGGACGTCCTGGACGAGTCGGCCCCGGTCGTGGAGCCCACCTACCGCGGCTCGCAGCCGCCTCCCGAGCCGCTGCCCACGGAGTTCGTCCCGGAGTCCGCCCCGCGCCCCTCGGACTGGGTGGCACCTGACACGTCCATCGATACCAAGCTCGACATGTGGTCCGAATTCGGCTTCTACGGCGCGGTCCTGGCCGGCGCCCTGGTCAACGCCGTGGCGATCTGGGCCCTGCTCCGCTACGTGGCGCGGCGGCGCGACGCCAGGAGTGCGCAGGTCTAGCGCCGTGATCCTGGCCCACAGATGGCCCATACGCGCTGGTCAACAGCGGGATACGGGTGCATCAAGGTGAGACAGGATGAGCAGAGAGGGCGGGCACCCTGATCGGGTGCCCGCCCTCTGATCTGCTACTTCTCCGACCTGGCGGTGGGTGTGGGATTTGAACCCACGGTGACATCGCTGCCACGACGGTTTTCAAGACCGTTCCCTTAGGCCGCTCGGGCAACCCACCTGGCCGGTACAGAGTACCGGGCTGCGGGGGGTGGGCGGTGGCTGGTGATCAGGTGTGGGCGGCGGGGCCGGCCGCCGCGGGGTGCGTCAGGTGGTCTGCGCCTTGTCGTAGGCCGCCTTCGCCTCGTTGCCGAGGTACGGGCCGTACATCCGGTTCGGCAGGAAGGTGTAGCCGAAGCTGTTCACCGACACCTGGGTGCCCAGGCCGGTGGCCTCGTTGAAGTCCTGGAACCAGGGGCCGCCACTGGAGCCGCCGGTCATGTTGCAGGCCAGGCTGTGGTCCTTGGTCAGCAGGAAGTCCTTGCCGCTGTTGCCACTGCAGTAGACGAGCTTGGTGCCGTCGTACGGCGAGGCGGCCGGGAAGCCGAAGGAGTACATCCGCTTGTTGTACCCGCCGTTGAACAGCAGGCCCTGGGCTCCGACCACCTGGCTGAGCTTCTGGCCGTTCAGCGGGGCCACGACCGCGTAGCCCACGTCGTGGTTCATGTCCTCGCTGGCCGCCCACTGATCGGTGGCGAAGGTCTTGGTCGCCGACCACTGGCCGTAGGGCGCGCTGCCGTTGTTGTACGCGGGGACGAACACCCAGTTGGTGTGCCAGGCGCCCTGGTACTTCACGCAGTGGCCGGCCGTGATGACCGTGCTGCCGTTGGTGCTGGTGATCGAGTCGCCGGAACAGGAGGCGGTGCGGCCGCCCATCGTGAAGAACACCCGGCCGGACGTCTTCACCACCGCGCCGCCGCCCGTCCAGGCCCCGCCGGCCTGCGGGAACGCGGCGGGGGAGACAGCGGGGGAGGAGGCGGTGGTGGAGGCGGTGGTGGAGGCGGTGGTGGGGGCGATCCGGGTCGGGGCGGCGGAGGTTGCGACCTCCAGGCGGCCCGCGCCGGGGGCGGCCGTCACATCGAGCGGGGTCGCCGAGCGCATCCGCTCGGCGGTCCAGAAGCCCTGGCTGTGCTGCTGCCGGAACGAGGCGGGTGCGTCGGACGCGGCGGCCGTGGGAGCGGCGGCCGTCAGGACACCGGCGACCAGGGCGGCCGCGGCCATCAGGACCGAGGCGGCCGTGCGATTGCGATTCACGCATGACTCCTTCTGCCGTGCCCTGGGCCGGTCGGGCCCGGGCAGGGTGGGGGTGAAGAGCTGTCGGTGCGGATCGGGTTGCGAGGGGCAGAGTGGCACGGCCCGGGCTGATTGTCAGGTACTCGTCAGAACGTTCGGTCGGTTCCGGCCATGATTGGCCGAGGTCATACGCTCAGGAGCGAAAGACATACGCCCAGGAGCGAAGTCATACGGTCAGGAGTACGCCCGCGTACGCCACCCCGGCCACCACCACCCAGGCCCCCAATCCCAGCAGCGCGGCCCGCCCCCCGGTCCTGGCCAGCGTCGGCAGATGCACCGCGCTCCCCAGTCCGAACAGCGCCGCCGCGAGCAGCCCCTCCTGAGCCGTGCGCGACCACTCCAGAGCCGCCTCCGGCACCAGACCCGTGGTGCGCAGGGCCACCGCCGCCATGAAGCCGGCCACGAACAACGGCACCGGCGCCGGCCTGCGGCCCGAAGCCGTGCGTTCCCCGCGCCGTCGGGCCCGCAGGGCGAAGGCCACCGCAGCCACCAGCGGTGCCAGCAGCGCCACCCGCATCAGCTTGATCAGCACCGCTTCGCCGAGCGCCCCCGGGCCGGCGGTCTGGGCCGTGGCCACCACCTGGCCCACGTCGTGCACGCTCGCCCCCACCCAGCGGCCGAAACCGGGATCGGTCAGGCCCAACGGGCCCTGGAGCAGCGGGAGCACGGCTATGGCCAGGGTCCCGCACAAGGTCACCAGCGCCACCGAGGAGGCCACGTCCTCCTCGTCGCTTCCGGACACCTGGCTGACCGCGCCGATCGCCGAGGCCCCGCAGATCGAGTAGCCCGTGGCGATCAACAGCGGCTGGTCCCCGCGCAGGCCGAGCCGGCGGCCCAGCCAGAGGGTGCCCAGGAAGGTCGCGGCCACCACGACGAACACCATGGCCACCGTCGCCCAGCCCAGCCGGAGCACCTCCTCCAGGCCGAGCCCCAGCCCCAGCAGCACAATGCCGATCCGCATCAGCCGCCGCCCCGCCAGCGACAGCCCCGGGCGCGCGGCGCCGCGTACGAAGGTCCGTACGCGGGGCAGGTGCGCCACCGCGATGCCCAGCACCACCGAGGCGGTCAGCATCGGCACCGCCGGCACCAGCCGGTGTACGCCCCAGGCCAGCAGCGCACCAAGGGCCGCGGTCGCCAATCCCGGCCAGGAGGAGGGTGTTTCACGTGAAACATGCCGTCTTTTGACAACCGGGCTCTGCGGCCGGCTGAGGAGGGCCATCAGCCGGCGGGGAGGGCGTAGACGCGCCGGATGCTGGTGCCCAGCCGGGATATGTCGGCGCCGTAGACGTGGATCGATATCGCCTTCGTGCCACAGGAGTTGCGGACCAGGTGGATATCGCCGGGCGGCGCAAAACCGCACACCTCCCCCGGACCGTTGACCACGTCCTCGGTCGGCACCAGCCGTGCCACACCGCCGGCGCCCGGAACCAGCCGGAAGCGGCGCTCGCTCTCCTCGCCCTGGTGCACCCCCGCCACGCACCAGGCGACGTGGTCGTGGATACAGGTCTCCTGACCGGGCAACCACACCAGGGCGACCACGGAGAACCCGCCGTCCGGCTCGGCGTGCAGGACGTGCTGCCGATAGCGGTCCGGGTCGCCCTCCTGCTGCGCCGTGGTGAGCAGGTCCGGCCTTCCCAGGTGCGGGGCGAGGAGCTC
The DNA here is from genome assembly GCF_040689505.1 of Streptomyces sp. NPDC051211. Classification (NCBI taxonomy): domain Bacteria; kingdom Bacillati; phylum Actinomycetota; class Actinomycetes; order Kitasatosporales; family Streptomycetaceae; genus Streptomyces; species Streptomyces sp. NPDC051211. Next base: position 218,887 of record NZ_JBFBAV010000007.1, on the reverse strand, counting down.
ACCGACCAGGTAGGCGGTCAGGTCCGGGGCGAGCCCCCGGTCGACGACCGTTCGGATCTCGCGGACGAGGGCGGCCATCCTCGCGGTGGTGCGGGCCGGCAGGGTCGTGGTCATAGTCGCAGCGTCCGCCGCGGCATCCATCACGTCCAACGACAGTTTCGACCCGAAATCCCAAGCCCCGCTTATGGATTCGGATACCCGCCGCCGCTCGGCGGATCAGCAGCCGACGCGGTTCGCGGCCACCCGCTTCAGCTTCTCCAGTACCACTGCCGTCGCCGGGATCCTCAGGTGGTCGCGGTAGACGTAGGCGGAGATGTGGCGGCGGGCATCGGGCTGGAGGGCCCGGCCGCACACCCGGTTCAGCGCCAGCGAGGGCAGCACCAGGGCGGGCATCATCGCCACCCCCAGACCCTGCGCCACCAGGCTCTGCACCACCAGGTTGTCATCGGTGGAGAACCGGATGTCGGGGACGAAGCCCAGCTCCGCGCATTCGTGGAGCAGATTGGCGCGGCAGCGCGGACAGCCCGCGATCCACCGCTCCTCCGCGAGGTCGGCCAGCTGCACGGCCCGCCGCCGGGCCAGCGGATGGCCGTTGGGCAGCAGCACGGTCAGCTGGTCCTCCAGCAGCCTGACCTCGGCGACCCCTTCCGGGACCTCCTCGTGCAGTCCGGGGTAGGTGAACGCCAGGGTGATGTCGCAGTCTCCGCGCTGCAACCGGTGCAGCGAATCCGGCGGCTCCCCCTCCAGCAGCTCGACCTGCACCCCGGGATGGTCCTTGGCCAGCCCGCTGAGGGCCTCGGGGACCAGGGTGACGTTGGCGCTGGGGAATCCGCACAGCCGGACCCGGCCGGTGCGCAGCCGGGCGTACGCCTTCATCTGCTGCTGGGCGGCGGTGAGGCCGGCGAGGATCTGCTCGGCGTGCCGGGCCAGCGATTCGCCGGCCTGCGTGAGCTGCATCTTCCGGCCCACGCGGGTGAACAGCGGGGTGCCGACAGCCCGTTCGAGGGCCTTCATCTGCTGGGTGATCGCGGGCTGGGTGTACCCCAGGACGCGGGCGGCCGCCGAGTAGGACCCGGAGACGACCACCTCGTGGAATGTCCGTATGTGCCGCGAGTCGAACACCTTGGAAGCATAAGCGGACGTTGGGAGGGGCCGTAGGCACATTCGCGCCTACGGCCCCTCACCATCGAGACTGCGGGGTGGGCTACTTGTCGCCGACCCGCGAGCCGAGCGTGATGTCCACCGTGGCCGGCTTCCCGTCGCGCAGGTAGGTCAGCTTCAGGGTCTCGCCCGGCTTGTGCGTCCAGATCTCGCTGATCAGGGTCGGACCGCTGTCGATCTGCTTGTCGCCGAGCTGGGTGATCACGTCGCCGGGCTGGAGCCCCGCCTTGCCGGCCGGGCCGTTGGGGTCGACGAGCTCGCTGGGCGTTCCGCCCTTCGTGGAGATGACGGCGCCGTCGGACTTGGCCTGAAGGTCCACGGAGACCCCGATCACCGGGTAGACCGGCTTGCCGGTCTTGATCAGCTGATCGGCGACGGTCTTGGCCTGGTTGATCGGGATGGCGAAGCCGAGGCCGATCGAGCCGGCCTGGCCGCCGCCGAAGCCGCCGTTGCCCGCGGACTGGATCGCCGAGTTGATGCCGATGACCGCGCCTCGGCCGTCGAGCAGCGGGCCGCCCGAGTTGCCGGGGTTGATCGAGGCGTCGGTCTGCAGCGCACTCATGTACGAGTTCTTGTTGCTGGAGCCGTCGCCGGAGGCCACCGGGCGGTTCTTGGCGCTGACGATGCCGGTGGTGACCGTGTTCGACAGGCCGAAGGGGGCGCCGATCGCGATCGTCGCATCGCCGACGGCGACCCTGTCGGAGTCGCCCAGGGGCAGCGGCGCCAGTCCGGTGGGCGGGGTCTTCAGCTTGAGCACGGCCACGTCGTAGCCCTGGGCCCGGCCGACGACCTCCGCGTCGTACTTCTTGCCGTTGGAGAAGGTCGCGGAAAGCTTTCCGCCGTCGGCGGCGGAGGCCACCACGTGGTTGTTCGTGAGGATGTGGCCCTGCTGGTCGTAGACGAACCCGGTGCCGGTGCCGCCCTCGCCGTCACCGCCCTGCGCCTGGATGGTCACCACGCTCGGCAGCGCCTTCGCGGCCAGGCCCGCGATGGACCCCGGCTCGCGCTTGAGGTCCTTGGGAGTGTTCCCGGCGCTGACGGTGGTCGAGCTCGAGGCGGTGTCCCCGCGCTCGGCGGCCCAGTACCCGATGCCGCCGCCGATGCCGCCGGCGAGCAGGGCGGCCGCCAGGACGCCCGCGATCAGACCGCCCCTGCCCTTGGGCTTGGCGGGCGGGGTGCCGTCGGTGGTCAGGGGCGCACCCCAGACACCGCCGCCGCCTCCCTGGCCGTAGCCGTAGCCGTGGGGGTGGCCGTGGCCCTGGCCGTCGGCCACTCCGTACGCCGGGACGGCGGGCGGGGGCGGCGGCCAGTGGGCGGCGCCGGCGGCGGGCGCGGCCGGCGCGGGAGCCGGCGGCTGCGCGCCGTACCCGGCGTGGACCGGGGGCTGGGCGGCAGGGGTCGGCGGGAGCTGCTGGGTCGGCGGCTCCGCAGGCGCAGGACCCGCCGGGGGTTCCGGGGTCCAGGCAGGGGCTTCGGCTCCCTGGGTGTCCGGCACCGGGGCCGGAGCCACGGGCGGGGCGGGCGGCCCGGCCGGCGGGACGGTGTCACTCGCGGGCGTGGGAGCGGCCACCGGCACAGGGGGTGCGGACGGGGCCGCGGGGGGCGTAGGGGCCGCGGTGCCCTCGTTCTCGGTGCTCACAGCGCTCTCTCCTCGTCGCATACGGCTTCTCGGATATCGACATACAACGGATATCGGTCCGACTGAACGTTCGACCGGCCGTACAAGTTCCTGGGCAAAGCCTTTCCCATGGACTGTCAGAGCACTGTAAGCCGGACCTGTGCGTTGTCGCCCGGCCCGGCACGCGCGCACCCGACAGTGGCACCATGACCCGGTGACCCCCGCAATCCCGCGCCCCATCCAGGTCGTCGCCCACCGAGGCGCCTCGGAGGAGGCCCCCGAGCACACCCTGGCCGCCTACCGCAAGGCCATCGAGGACGGCGCCGACGCGCTCGAATGCGATGTGCGGCTCACCGCCGACGGCCATCTGGTGCTGGTCCACGACCGGCGGGTGAACCGCACCTCGAACGGCCGCGGCGCGGTCTCCGCCCTGGAGCTGGCCGATCTCGCCGCGCTCGACTTCGGGTCGTGGAAGGACCGCGAGGAGTCACCCGACTGGGACTCCGACCCCGACCGCACCTCCGTGCTGACCCTGGAGCGACTGCTGGAGCTGGTCGCGGACGCGGGCCGGCCGGTGGAACTGGCGATCGAGACGAAGCATCCGACCCGATGGGCCGGACAGGTGGAGGAGCGGCTGCTCTTCCTGCTCAAGCGGTTCGGGCTGGACGCCCCGCCGGCCGAGGGCCCGCACCCGGTCCGGATCATGAGCTTCTCCGCGCGTTCCCTGCACCGGGTCCGCGCCGCCGCCCCCACCGTCCCGACCGTGTACCTGATGCAGTTCATCTCGCCGCGCATGCGGGACGGGCGACTGCCGGCCGGGGTGCGGATCGCCGGTCCGGGCATTCGGATCGTCCGCAGCCATCCCGGCTTCATCCGAAAGCTTCAGGCCGCCGGACACTCCGTCCACGTATGGACCGTAAATGAGCCAGAAGATGTTCAGCTCTGCGCTGATCTGGGTGTAGAGGCGATCATCACGAACAGGCCACGGCAGGTTCTGTCCCAACTCGGCCGCTGACGTCCCCTTTCTCCCACCCGCCACAGCACCCCCGCCCATTACAGGGTGTGCTCCGGCGCATCCGGTCCGCGTTCATCGTCATGAATGCGTCAGAGGCCTTCGGCTAGGCGGTTTCCGGTCCAGGCCATTGGGGCATCCAGACCATGGCGTGGGGCTAAGGAGGTTCCGGGGGTGGCGTTGGTGGTGGCACAGGAGGTGCCCACGTCGTCGTGCATGGCCGTACCCCATGGTCCTGCGGGCGTGGGTGAGGCGAGACACCGCATGCGTGAGCAACTGCGCATCAGCGGGGTGTCCGAATCGGTCGTGGACGATGCCGTTCTGATCCTTTCCGAGCTGCTCAGCAATGCCTGCCGGCACGGCAGGCCATTGGGCACCCAGCAGATAGGGGACGGAGACATACGCGCCGCATGGCGCGTCGACAAAGCGGGGCGGCTGACGGTCGAGGTGACGGACGGGGGCGGTCCCACTCGCCCGGTTCCGGCCACGCCTTCGGTCACCGCGCGCGGCGGCCGGGGGCTGAACATCATCAGCGCCCTCGCCCAGGACTGGGGTGTGCGCGACGGGGCGGCCGGCGAGGTCACCGTGTGGGTGATCGTTGCTTCGGGGGCCCGTCACGACGATTTCGCTACGCGCGTTGCGGCGCCGGCGATCGACTTCACCGCCCCCTTCGACGATCTGGATCTGCCGGAGATCCCCTGAGATCCGGAGACGGGATCCGGAGATGAGATCCGGTGATGAGATCCGGAGATCTGCCGAGGTCCGTCGGGATCCGCTGAACGGCCGTTCCGGGAGTGCACGCCGACCGTGCTTCCGGCAGGGCCACCGGTTCGGCGGTGCGGGCGGCGCGAGCGACTAGGCTCGCGCCGTCACGTAACCGCCGCAACCGGGAGACACCGACCATGGCCAAGAAGCGCCCCGCAGCAACGACTGCCAAGCCGCAGCTCAAGGACGGGGAGATCCCGGTTGTCGGTGCCCGCGAGCCGTGCCCCTGCGGATCCGGGCGCCGGTACAAGGCCTGCCACGGCCGCGCCGCCGCACACGCCGGCACCGAGCTGGTACAGCGCCCGTTCCAGGGTCTGCCCGGCGAGTGCGACTGGGTGGCCCTGCGCGAACTGGTGCCCGCCGCCACGGTGGAGCTGTCCCTCAAGGGCGGTCTGCCCAAGGGCGTACCGTCGGTGACGCTGGCGACCGTCCTGCCGATGGCCTGGCCGGCGCTGCGCCGGGAGGACGGCTCGGTTCTGCTCGGCCTGCAGAACGACACCTCCACCGGGGACCTGGCCCGGGACATGGCCGACACGCTGGAGCGCGCACTCGCCACGGAACCGGGGAATCCGGTTCCGGCGCGCAAGGTGCCCGCCGAGGGGCCGCGACTTCAGGATCTCCTCGATGCGGACGGCGTTTTCGAGCCGGTTGTGCACAGCGGCTTCGAATTCTGGATTCCGGATGCGGAGAGCGCCCAGACCGCCTCCCCGGAGATCGCCGCCTCGCTGGAGCGCGCCAACGCCGCCGCCATCCCGACCGTCAAGCTGACGGGCGTGGACGCGGCCTACTGGTGCGAGACCCCGGACAAGAACCACCTGCGCTGGGTCATGCCGCACCCCGAGGAGAAGCTGCTCGACGCGCTGGCCCGGCTGCACGCCGCAGGCGAGTCCTCGCTGGGCGAAGGCACCCGTCTGGTCGGGTCGTTCCGTGCCCACGGCCTGATGGTGCCGGTGTGGGACCTGCCCACCGGGGTCGGTGCGGAGGACGTGGAACAGCCGGCCGTGGCCCTCGCGGAGCGGCTCGCCAAGGCCCTGGCCGACGACGCCCCGCTGACCTCGGAGGAGCGCCGGGCGCGCGGTGGTCTCACCAACCGGCAGGTCACTCTGAGCTGATCCACGAGCACCCACAGGTCCGGTGACTGGAGTCACAACTCCCGCTAATCGTCTGCAAATCGGTGTCTGAATATCAGAGATCGAATTTGCGAACAGGCGATCTCTTGTTACCGTTCTTGTAGCCCGGTCGCTGGTGCATCCCCCGTCGCCAGCGACCGGGCCCTTCATTTTCTGCGCGGTTCAACCTTCTGCAGGGGCCGGTGAGTTGCTCCCGGACCGCAGCAGCAGCTCCCCTTCATCATCCGGAACTGCAAACTCCGCTACTGCCGTGTAGTCCCCCGGTGCTCCCGTCGACCGCTCACGCGGCGTTTCGCACAGTCCGGGCTCGTCGCCGGCGTCGATTGCGCAATGGATCTGTACGGTTCGGCCGGCCGGCCCCATCAGGGTCAGTACGGCGTCCAACGCGCGCCCGCTGGTGTTCCGGTAATAGCTTCGCCCCCAGGTGTGTCCTTCTCCGGCCAGCACGCAGGTCTGCGCCTCCAGCCCGTCGGGGGAGGAGAGTTCGGGGCCGCAGCGGGAATCCGTACGCGGCGCCTCGGGCGGGCCGGGCTGCGCGCCCGGCGCGGTTCCGGCGGGTTTCCCGCCCTCGCCGGCCCGGTCGGGGCGGCCGGAATCCTCCGCCAGGCCGAGCGCGGAGAGCAGCCCGCCGCCCTTTCCGTCGTCCTGACCGCGGAACTCCGGTCCCGCAATCGCCCCGGCGAGCGGAAGCGACAAGATGATCAGTACACCGGCGCCGATAGCGGTCAGGCGGAGATTCATTCGCCGAACATAGCGACGCGGGAAAGGGCTACGAAGATCCCCGCGCCCAATTTCCCTGGAAACTCATGCCGGTGGCACCCGTTCGAGTGAAGCCGCCTCCACTAGCGCGTCCACCACCTCGGCCACGTCCGGCAACCAGGGCCGCTGCCCGCCACCGGTACGGTCACCGCCACCGGTACGGTCTCCGGCCCCGGAACCTGCGCCTGCACCGGCGCCGGAACCTACACCGGCACCCGCACCCGCACCGGCGTCATCCACCGGCTGCGGCTCCCGCTCCCACCGCACCCGTCCCTCGCCCGACCCGCCGGAGGGCGGCAGCAGCAGATACCCGCCCTCCCCGTGGAAGCGCAGCGAGGACGGCACGTGGTCCTTCGCGTAGAGGATTTCGCCGAGCCGTTCCAGCGAGTACGGCGCCACGAGCAGCGACCAGCGTGCCGAGGTGGCGACCACCGGACCCACCCGCAGGCCCAGCGCGTCCAGCCGGCCCAGCGCCAGCGCGGCCGCCCCTGCGGGCAGGCTGACCGCGCAGGGCCCCCGGCCGCCGGTGGCCAGGATCACCGGCGCCGCCGGCCGGTTGGTCCACCACCAGCGCACCATCCGGGCATCGGTGGTGGCGGCGAGCAGGCCGGGGTCGAAGGGGTGCGCACCCGGTACCGGGCAGTCCGGGTCGGGACAGGCGCACCGCCGGCCCTCGGTGCCGGACCGGCCCACACCGGGCAGGACCGGCCACTGCCAGGTGCCGGCGCACTGGAGTGCTCCGTCGAGCGGGCCGGTCGAACCGACCGTCCGGGCCCGGGGACCGGATCGGGAGCCGGCGCGGGAGCGTGCGGACTGCAGAGAACTGCGGAGCCGCTGGAGACGCCTTCCGAGGATCTCGCGCATGAGCGCTCGTTCCTTTCCGTTGAACGCCGAGGGCCACATCACACCACGTATGCGGTGTTTCACCACACGTACACGTTTCGCGTCACTGTCCGCCTGAAGCAGGTTCACACGGTTCGTGCAGTTTTCTTACGGGTCCATGAAACGTCCGGCGGGGGTGGAACGCACCCGCACCGGGGCGAGCCCGGCCGCCGTCAACTCTCCCCGGTCAACACCGATTACGTACCCGTAGCCGTTCCACAGCCCGCCCAGTCGACCTCAAAAAGAGGCCGCTTCCAACCCTTTCCGGCCAAGATTGAGCCTTGGCTTGACGGGGAGTTGCCGCCCCACGGACACCAGGATTCCCACCTGGGCAATGCTGGACATCGATCCACCTGTGCGTGTAGATGTGGATCCATTGATGGCGGCGCAGATTGATCTGGGGGTTTGCAATGCTTTATGGCGAATCGCACCAGGTGGAAAGGCGGACGCCATGAGCGCCCCCCATCTGCCGAAAGTGGCTGGAATCGATCCAGCAGTTACGGCTTCCCCTCACACTGCGGCCCCCGTGCCCGCACGCGCCGCCCCGGACAAGCCCCCGCCGCCGACCCCGAGCACCGTCATCCAGGACCGGCTTGCGGGCATGGTCTCCGACCTCACCACCCTCCACGAACTCACCGAGCGCCTCGCCCGCGCCACCGACCTCGCCTCCTCGCTCCAGGAATTCCTGCGGGCCGGAGCCGCCCTGGTCGGCGCCCGCCGCGGTCTGGTCGTCCTCGAACCCGCCGACGGACTCGGCCCCGCCACCACCATCGGCCTCGGCCTCGGCCGCGCCGACCTCGGGCACATCGAGACCGTGCCGCGCAGCGCCACCTCGTACGGGCGGATCCTCGACGGACTCCCGGACGAGAAGGGGGGCTCCGAGGTGCTCCCCGAGCCGGGCCACGCTCCCGGCAACGGCGGATACGCCGCCCCTGTCGACCCGCGCCACCGGGAAGTCGCCGCCCGGCTCGGCTACGCCGCCAGCTACGCACTGCCGCTGGCCGCCGAGTCCACCGGCCGGCTCGGCGCCGCGGTCTGGCTGTACGACGAACCCGCCGAGCCCGGCGACCGCCAGCGCGACCTGGCCGGCCTCTACGTCCGGCACGGCGCCGAGCACCTCGCCCGGATGCTGGAGGTCGAGCGCGCCCGCACCCGGCTGGCCACCCTCTCCGAGGAACTGCTGCCCAGCCGGCTGCCCCGGATCCCCGGCGTACAGCTCGCCGCCCGCCACCGGACCGGCCCGGCCGGCGGAGGCGACTGGTACGACGCCCTGCCGCTGCCGGAGGGCGCCCTCGGCCTGGCCGTGGGCTCGGTCACCGGTTCCGGCCCGAGTGCGGTGGCCGCCATGGGCCGGCTCCGCGCGTCCCTGCGCGCGTACGCCGTCATGGAGGGCGAGGACCCCGTCGCGGTCCTCTCCGACCTGGAGCTGCTGCTCCGGCTCACCGAACCGGCACGCTCGGCGACCGCCCTGTTCGCCTACTGCGAGCCCGCCCGCCGCAAGATCATCCTGGCCGGGGCCGGGCACACCCCGCCGCTGCTCATCGGCGAGCGCCGCACCGACTACGTGGAGACCTCCCTCTCCGCCCCGCTCGGCATGCTCGCCTGCTGGGAAGCGCCGAGCGTGGAGATCGAGCCCGCCCCCGGAGAAACGGTGCTGCTGTACACCGACGGGCTGCTCCGCCGTACCGGCGACCCGATGGACCGGGCCTACGCGCGGCTGCACGCAGCGGCCGCCGGGGTGCCCCGATCGCTCCGGGACGACCCGGAGGCCCTGTGCGAGTACGTGCTGCGCACCGTCCTGCCCGAGGGCATCGACACCGCCTCCGACGAGGACATCGTGCTGCTGGCCGCACGTTTTGACTGATTTGTCACAGCCCTGCCACCTCCTTGCCCCTCACACATACGATGGATGCGGTCCTACCCGGTCCTTGTCGTGGCCGGCACCGCCGGTACCACCGGCATCGCTGACGTAGCTGTCGTAGCTGAGGAGAAGACGTGGCTGACGAGCTCACCCCGGAGACCCCGGAAGAAGAGCAGCCCAAGAAGACGCACAAGCAGCGCAAGAACGGCCTCTACCCGGGCGTCAGCGACGAACTCGCCGAGAACATGCGCACCGGCTGGGCCGACACCGAGCTGCACGGTCTGGAGCCCATCGCGCAGGCCGCCCACACCGCGGCCCGCCGTGCCGCGCTGTCCGCGCGCTTCCCCGGCGACCGCCTCGTCATCCCCGCCGGCCGGCTCAAGGTCCGCTCGAACGACACCGAGTACCCCTTCCGCGCCTCCACCGAGTACGCCTACCTCACCGGCGACCAGACCGAGAACGGCGTCCTGGTCCTGGAGCCCACCGCCGAGGGCCACACCGCGACCGTCTACCTGCTGCCCCGCTCCGACCGCGAGAACGGCGAGTTCTGGCTGTCCGGCCAGGGCGAGCTCTGGGTCGGCCGCCGCCACTCGCTGGCCGAGGCCGAGCAGCTGCTCGGCATCCCCGCCAAGGACGTCCGCAAGCTGGCCGAGGAGCTCGCCGAGGCCACCGGCCCCGTCCGCAACGTCCGCGGCCACGACTCCGTCATCGAGACCGCCCTGGCCGACAAGGTCACCAAGGAACTCGACGAGGAACTGCGCGTCTACCTCTCCGAGGCCCGCGCCGTGAAGGACGAGTTCGAGATCGGCGAGCTGCAGAAGGCCGTCGACTCCACCGTCCGCGGGTTCGAGGACGTCGTGAAGGTCCTCGACAAGGCGGAGGCCACCTCCGAGCGCTACATCGAGGGCACCTTCTTCCTGCGCGCCCGCGTCGAGGGCAACGACGTCGGCTACGGCTCCATCTGCGCCGCCGGCGCCCACGCCTGCACCCTGCACTGGGTCCGCAACGACGGCGCCGTCCGCGCCGGCGACCTGCTGCTCCTCGACGCCGGTGTGGAGACCCACTCCCTCTACACCGCGGACGTCACCCGCACCCTGCCCATCAACGGCACCTACTCCGACATCCAGCGCAAGATCTACGACGCGGTGTACGAGTCCCAGGAAGCCGGCATCGCCGCCGTCAAGCCCGGCGCGAAGTTCCGCGACTTCCACGACGCCTCGCAGCACGTCCTCGCCGAGAAGCTCGTCGAGTGGGGCCTGCTGGAGGGCCCGGTCGAGCGCGTCCTGGAGCTGGGTCTGCAGCGCCGCTGGACCCTGCACGGCACCGGCCACATGCTCGGCATGGACGTCCACGACTGCGCCGCCGCCCGCACCGAGGCCTATGTCGACGGCACCCTGGAGCCCGGCATGTGCCTCACCGTGGAGCCCGGCCTCTACTTCCAGGCCGACGACCTGACCGTGCCGGAGGAGTACCGCGGCATCGGCGTCCGCATCGAGGACGACATCCTCGTCACCGAGGACGGCAACCGGAACCTCTCCGCCGGCCTGCCGCGGCGGTCCGACGAGGTCGAGGCCTGGATGGCCAGCCTCAAGGGCTGAGCAGCCGGAAGGCCGCGCGCTTCCCGCGCGTCTTGCTCATCCTGCTTGCCTTGCACGTCCTGCGCAGCTCGCGCAGCAAGGGGCGGTGTCCGCGCGACACCGCCCCTTATGACGCCTTCAGCAGTGCACCGTCCTGCCACTTCAGCATCTTGTCGAAGCTGACCACCGCACCCCGGCCCGGCCGGTTCCGGAACCGCACGTGGTCGGCGAGCTGCTCGATCAGGCATAGTCCCCGGCCGGACTCCCGCAGCACCGGTCCGCCCCGCCCCGCCGTCAGCGGGCTGCTCCGGGCCACCGCGTGCGCCGGGAACCCCGGGCCCGAATCGGTCACTTCGATCCGGCAGCGGTCCCCGTCCAGATAGGCGGTGACCCGGTACGCCCCGCACTCGCCTCCGGGATCCCGCCCGCCGTGCTCCACGGCATTCGCACAGGCCTCGCTCAGCGCCACCGAGAGGTCGAAGGAGATGTCCGGGTCCACCCCCGCGGTCTCCATCGTTCCCAGCAGCAGCCGCCGTGCGAGCGGCACGCTCGCTGCCTCGCGCCTCAAGTGGAGAGACCACCAGATGCTCATACCTGTACCTATTGCCGCCCACGGCCGCCCGTAAGCCCCTCGCGGCCGCCAGAGCCCTCATTCGGCCCAGGGCACGAGAGGGACTCAAGGGACCTTCCGGACCTGCCGTATGGGCGGCGTGAGGGCAGTGCGATGATGGCCCGGCCATGACTGCCCCCCAGACGGCGCACGCCGGAGCCGGACTGCGGCTCATCCGGGCCGCGGTGTTCACCGCGGTCTGCGTCGTGCTGTCCGCGGCAGGGCACGCCATCGCCTCCTGTGCCACCGTGCCCTGGTGGGCGATAGGCGCCGGGTTCCTCACCGTGTTCGCCATCGCGGCGCCCCTCGCCGGGCGTCGTCGCAGCCTGCCCGGCATCGCCGCCGGACTCGCCGGCGGCCAGCTCGCCCTGCACGCCCTGTTCGGCCTCGGCCAGCACGGCGCTGCAGCCGCCGCGACACCCGCCGCGCCGGTCCCGGGCACCGCCGACACCTCCCTCGCGGCGCTGGCGGCGCGGCTGGTCTGCGGCGGCAACTCCGTTCCGCTCAGCCCCTCCCAGGCGCGGCAGATCCTCGAAACCGCGGGCATCGATCCCGACGCCCCGGCCCCAACCCTGGCCGGACAGGCCGCCCACGGCGCGCACGCCCACGCCGCCCAGGTCACGCAGCTCGCCGCCGAACCGGCCACCGGCCTGTTCAGCCTGCCCATGCTGCTCGGCCACCTGCTGGCCGCGGTCGCCGCCGGCTGGCTCCTCGGGCGCGGCGACGCCGCCCTCTGCCGGCTCGTCCTGCTGTCCCGGCGATCCGCCGAAGCCGCACCCGTACGTGCCCTGCGCGCCGCGCTGGCCTTCGTACGGGCCCTCGGGACCGGACTTCCCGGCGCGGCTCCCCGTACCGGGCGGGCCACCCGCACCACCCCGGACCGGACCGGCACCCCCGGCCGGGAAGCCCTCCAGCACACGGTCATCAGGCGGGGACCCCCCGCGGCGTACGCCCTCGCAGCCTGACGCGGCCCCAGCGCACCACCCCGGCAGAAGGGGCGGGAGCACCGGTGCCGCGCACTCCGCGCGCGTCCGTGCGCGGAGCCACCGTCACCCCTGCTTCCGTGGAGTTCCCGCCATGAAGACCTCTCGCGTCTCCTTCGCCGCCGCGCTCGCCGCCGGCTCCGTCCTCCTCCTCTCCGGCACCGCTTTCGCGCACGTCAGCGTGCAGCCCGCCGGGGAGGCGGCCCAGGGCGGCTACGCCACGATCAACTTCAAGGTGCCGAACGAGCGCGACAACGCCTCGACGAACAAGCTGGAAATCAGCTTCCCGACCGAGCACCCGCTGACCTCGGCCATGCCGCAGGACATCCCCGGCTGGACGGTGAACGTCGAGAAGACCAAGCTCGACAAGCCGCTGACGGTCCACGGCAAGCAGATCAACGAGGCCGTCAGCAAGATCACCTGGTCCGGCGGCAAGATCGAGCCCGGCAGGTTCCAGCAGTTCCCCGTCTCCGTCGGCAAGCTCCCCGAGAACGCCGACACCGTGGTCTTCAAGGCCATCCAGACGTACGACAACAACGAGGTCGTGCGCTGGATCGAGGAGACCAAGGAAGGCGCCGAGGAGCCGCAGAACCCGGCCCCCGTGCTCAAGCTGACCCCGGCCAAGGGCGACGACCACCACGCAGGCGGGGACAGCGGCAAGAACACCGACGCGAAGAACGACAAGCAGGACGCGCACGGCAAGGACGAGCAGGCCGACGGCCACGACAAGGCGGCCGAGAGCAGCTCCGACACGACGGCCCGGGCCCTCGGCATCACCGGAATCGTCGTCGGCCTCGGCGGCGTCGCCTTCGGTGTCGCCTCCCGCCGCCGCACCTCCTGACTACGCGCCTCCTGACTCTGCACCTCCTGACTCCGCGCCTTCCGATGCGCGCGTCCTGAATGCGCGCGTCCTGACGCACCACACGAACGAAGTCCGTACATCCCCGATCTCAGGGACATCTCTCCATGCGCACCACACGTGTGACGGTCGCCGCCCTGGTAGCGGCGGCCGCCCTCACCCTCTCCGCCTGCGGCGACGGCAAGCCCGCCGACAGCTCGGTGGCCCAGGTGAACGCCCCGGCCAAGACCAAGCCCGGGACCGTCCTCGACCGCCCCTTCGACAAGCCGGGCCTGATCCTCACCGACACCACCGGCAAGCCGTGGAACCTGCGGGAGCAGACCAAGGGCAGGCCCACCCTCATCTACTTCGGGTACACCAACTGCCCCGACGTCTGCCCGCTCACCATGAGCAACATCGCCGTGGCCAAGAAGGCCCTTCCGAAGGCCGACCAGGACAAGCTCCAGGTCGTCTTCGTCACCACCGACCCGGAACGGGACACCCCCGACTCCCTGGGCAAGTGGCTCAAGGCCCAGGACCCGTCCTTCATCGGGCTCACCGGCGACTTCAAGACCATCCAGGCCGGCGCCCGCAGCCTCGGCATCGGCATCGACCCGGCCAAGAAGGAGGCCGACGGCAGCGTCGTCTCCATGCACGGCGCCCAGGTCATCGCCTTCTCCCCCAAGACCGACGAGGGCTACGTCCTCTACGGGGAGGACACCAGCGCCGACGACTACACCAAGGACCTGCCGAAGCTCGTCAAGGGGGAGAACCCGTGAACCGCCGCACCACCCGCACCCTCGCCGCCGCCCTCTCCCTGACGGCCGCCCTCGCCATATCCGGCTGCTCCTCCGACTCCGGCTCCGACAAGCCGGAGAAGCCCGCCCTGACGGTCAGCGGCGCCTTCATGCCCGAACCCGTCAACGACAAGATGGCCGGCGGGTTCATGGTCATCAAGAACGGCTCGGGGACCGCCGACAAGCTCACGGCGGTCACCAGCCCGCTCTCCGACGACGTGCAGATCCACGAGACCAAGAACCAGAAGATGCAGCAGGTCCCGTCCCTGGACGTGCCGGCCAAGGGCGAGCTGAAGCTGGAACGCGGCGGCAGCCACGTCATGTTCATGGGACTCAAGAACAAGCCGAAGGTCGGCGACAAGATCACCATCGAACTGCGCTTCGAGAAGGCCGACCCTGTCAAGGTCGAACTCGACGTGAAGGAACGGACGCACAACCCGCAGAACGAAAACTCCCACTGACGGACCGAGGGACTGACACGCCATGACGGCCACCGCCCCATCCTTGGCCCGCACCACTGCCACGGCATTCCTGCCGCGGCTCGTGCTGGTCCTCGCAGCCCTGCTGGCAACCCTGTTCACCGCGGCCGGCCCGGCCACGGCACACGCCGCACTCACCGCGAGCGACCCCAAGGACGGGTCGGTGGTCGCCACGGCTCCCGCCCAGGTCAGCCTCTCCTTCTCGGAGAAGGTCGCCATGGGCGATGACTCGATCCGGGTCATGGACCCCCAGGGCAGGCGCGTCGACACCGGCGAACTCCGCGACATGTGCAGCGGATCCATCATTCGGTACGGCACCGCCCTGCACACCGGGCTCCCCAACGGCACCTACACGGTGGCCTGGCAGGCGGTCTCCGCCGACAGCCACCCCATCTCCGGCGCCTTCACCTTCTCCATCGGCGCCCCCTCCGCGACCAGCGTCGTCCTGCCCAGCCGACAGGCCGGCGACGGCCCCGTCGGCATCGCCTACGACATCGCCCGCTACGCCGCCTACGGCGGGTTCGTCGTGCTCGTCGGCGGCTCCGCCTTCATCCTGCTGTGCTGGCGCCGCGGCGCCGCCGAACGACCGCTTCAGAAGCTGGTGCTGCGCGCCTGGGTGACCCTCACCGCTGCCACCCTCGCCCTGCTGGTCCTGCGCAGCCCCTACACCGGGTCCGGGGAGTTCGCCGACGTCTTCGACCTCAACGGGCTGAAGGCCGTCCTGGAGACCAAGACCGGCGCCTCCCTGGTCTCCCGACTGCTTCTGCTGGGTGCCGCCGCCCTCTTCATCGCCGTGCTCTTCGGGTCCTTTGCGCGCCGACAGGAGAACGGGGACGGCTCCGAGAACGGGACCGCCACCGCCACCGCCGAGGACGCGAAGGACACCAGCGACCTCACCTTCGGACTGGGCGTCGGCGGTACGGTCGTGGCCGGCGGCATCGCCGCCACCTGGGCCCTGTCCGAGCACGCCTCCAGCGGTATCCAGACCGGCATCGCCATGCCGGTCGACATCCTCCACCTGATGGCCGTCGCCACCTGGCTCGGCGGGCTCACGGCCCTGCTGGTCACGCTGCACACCAGCACCGCCATCTCGCACGCGGCTGTCCGGCGCTTCTCCCGCATCGCCTTCATCAGCGTCCTCGTCCTCGCCGCCACCGGCCTCTACCAGGCCTGGCGCCAGGTCGGCAGCTGGTCCGCCCTGACCGGCACCGGCTACGGGCAGCTCCTGCTCATCAAGATCGGACTCGTCGCCGTCCTCATCGGCGTCGCCTCCCTGTCCCGCAAGTGGACCGCCCGCCTGGCCGCCGACGGCGATGTTTCACGTGAAACAGCGACGGCGACCACCACCACGACTGCGGCGGACGCCGAGGCGGAGCTCGAGCCCGAGGCCGTCACCGTGCCCGAGCACGAGCACGAGCCCGTCACGGTGCCCGCGGACCCCGAACGCGCCGCCCAGCTCGCCCGCCAGCAGGCCGCCCGCACCAAGGCCCGCAAGCAGCAGATCCGCGACGCCGACCCCGACCGCACCGGACTGCGCCGGTCCGTCCTCACCGAAGCCGCCGTCGCCGCCGTCCTGCTCGCCGTCACCACCCTCCTCACCAGTACCGAACCCGGCCGGGCAGCCGAACTGGAGACCGGCCGGGGCGCCGGCGCCGCCACCGCGGTCCCCAACCGCCCCATCAAGTTCACCCTGCCCTTCGACACCGGAGGCCAGAACGGCAAGGGCACCGCGCGGCTCGAGATCGACCCCGGCCGGACCGGCGCCAACACGCTCCACCTCTGGATCGACGACGCCGACGGCAAGCCCCTCGACGCCCCCGAGGTGAAGGTCTCCTTCACCCTGCCCGCCAAGGACATCGGCCCCCTGCCGCTCGTTCCCGACCGCGCCGCCCCCGGACACTGGACCGCGACCGGAGTCCAGCTCCCGCTGCCCGGCGACTGGCGCATCGACGTGACCGTGCGCACCTCCGACATCGACCAAGTGACCGTCAACAAGAACGTGAAGATCGGCTGACCAGCGTGAGCGAGAGCACCACCGACATCGAGATCTCCCGGAGGCGGCTGCTGGGCACCGTCGGCGCGGCCGGCGCGGCGGGCCTCGCGCTGGGCGCGACCGCCGGAGCCCTCGGCCACTCCGCCCTCACCGACGGAGGCAGCGGCACCGGCAGCGGCACCGCGGCCGGGACCCCCGGGGCCCTGTCCACCCTCGGCAGCACCGCGGTGGCCTTCCACGGCGCCCGGCAGGCCGGTATCACCACCCCGATGCAGGCCAAGGGGCATGTGCTCGCCCTCGACCTGGCCCCGGGCGCCGGCCGCAAGGAAGCCGCCGCTCTGCTCCGACGCTGGTCCGACACCGCAGGGCGGCTCATGGCCGGCGAACCGGCCGCAGGCTCCGACACCGGCATCGCCCTCGACGCGGGGCCGTGCTCCCTCACCATCACCTTCGGCTTCGGCCACTCCTTCTTCGACCGCACCGGGCTCACCGGCCACCGGCCCGCCGCCCTGGATCCGCTCCCCGATTTCTCCTCCGACCGGCTCGACCCCAAGCGGAGCAACGGCGACCTGTGGATCCAGATCGGCGCCAACGACGGACTGGTCGCCTTCCACGCCCTGCGCACCCTGCAGAAGGAGGCCGGTGACGCCGCCCGCATCCGCTGGCAGATGAACGGCTTCAACCGCTCCCCCGGCGCCACCGGCAAGCCGATGACCGCCCGCAACCTGATGGGCCAGGTCGACGGCACCGGCAACCCCAAGCCCGCCGACCCCGACTACGACAAGCGGATCTTCGTCCCGGATGCCGGGCCCGGGCCCGCCGAACACGCCTGGATGGCCGGAGGCTCGTACGCCGTCGTCCGCCGCATCCGGATGCTCCTCGACAGCTGGGAGCAGCAGCCCCTCGCCAGGCAGGAGCAGGTCATCGGCCGCAAGAAGGCCGACGGCGCGCCGCTCACCGGCGGCACCGAGACCACCGAGCTCGACCTCGACCGGCTCGGCACCGACGGCAAGCCGGTCATCCCCTCCAATGCGCACGCCCGCATCTCCGCCCCCGAGCAGAACGGCGGTGCCGCCATGCTGCGGCGCCCCTTCTCGTACCACGACGGGATCGGCCCGGACGGCACCCCCGACGCCGGTCTGCTGTTCATCTGCTGGCAGGCCGACCCGCTGCGCGGGTTCGTCCCCGTCCAGCGCAAGCTGGACCGCGGCGACGCCCTGTCCGAGTTCATCCGGCACGAGGCCAGCGGCCTGTACGCGGTCCCCGGCGGGCCCAGGCCGGGCGAGTACGTCGGCCAGCGGCTGCTCGAAGGATGAACGACCCCGCGGCGGGACCCGCCCCGGCATTAGGCTGACCGCATGTCGGCCACCCGCTTCACCTATCTCGGTCCCGAGGGCACCTTCACCGAAGCCGCCCTGCGCACGCTGCCGGAAGCCGCCACCCGGGAACTGGTCCCCATGGTGTCGGTCCCAGCCGCCCTGGACGCCGTACGCAACGGGGAAGCCGCCGCGGCGCTGGTGCCGATCGAGAATTCGGTGGAGGGCGGGGTCACCGCCACCCTCGACGAGCTGGCCTCCGGCGAGCCCCTGATGATCTACCGCGAGGTGCTGCTGCCGATCGCGTTCGCCCTGCTCGTCCGGCCCGGCACCAAGCTGTCCGACGTCAAGACGGTCACCGGGCACCCGGTGGCGCAGCCGCAGGTGCGCAACTGGCTCCGCGCCCACCTGCCCGACGCGGTGTGGGAATCGGCCGCCTCCAACGCCGACGGCGCCCGGCTCGTCCAGGAGGGCCGGTTCGACGCGGCCTTCGCCGGGGAGTTCGCCGCCGCCACCTACGGGCTGGAGCCGCTGGTCACCGAGATCCACGACGCGGAGAACGCAGAGACCCGCTTCGTCCTCGTCGGCCGGCCCGCCCGCCCCGCCGCCCCGACCGGTGCCGACAAGACCTCGGTCGTCCTCTGGCTCGGCGACGACCACCCCGGCGCCCTGCTGGAACTCCTTCAGGAATTCGCGGTCCGCGGGGTCAACCTCATGCTCATCCAGTCCCGGCCGACCGGGGAGGGCATCGGCAACTACTGCTTCGCCGTGGACGCCGAGGGCCACATTTCCGACCGCCGCATGGGCGAGGCCCTGATGGGTCTCAGGCGCACCTGCCCGCAGGTCCGCTTCCTCGGCTCCTACCCGAGGGCCGGTGTCGCGCAGGGTGACATCCGCGCCGCCCGCACGGGGACCACGGACGGCGACTTCACTGCGGCCTCCGACTGGCTGACACGCTGCCTCGACGGGCGCCCCTGAGTTATCCACCGAGTTATCCACAGGACCGGCTGGGGACCTGTGGACTAGTCGACAGTTGGTCCCCATAAGGTCGACAAATCGGTCCACCGGCTCAGGTTTCGCATGAGCGAGCGGTAGGTGAACGACGTCACCCCGGTATCACCAATCAACTCTTTGGGGCGAGTCATTCCCACCCGAATGAGTGTGTGAGGGTGGTTTGAACCCCGATTCGGAGCACCCAGGGCACCATGGGGAATGATCCCCTTTCCTATCCACAGATACCGACCACAGCCTGTGGACAAGCGGTTCCCGCGCTCCATTCCTGTGGACAAGTCAGCTGCTCAGGCCGTGCGGCGAGGCTGCCGATGTGCCCCATTTCGGGGAATCGGAACCCATTTACCGAACCCGTGCGGACTGCCGGGTTCCGGCCACCGGCAAGAGTTTTGCATTAGCGGCAATTGGGACATAGTGACACGCAGCGTGATATCGGTGTGATCCCTCCAGGCCCCGCCCGGTAGCCTGGAGGGGTGATTGACCTCCGGCTGCTCCGTGAAGACCCTGACCGTGTCCGCGCCTCCCAGCGCGCCCGTGGAGAGGACGTCGGGCTCGTCGACGCGCTGCTCTCCGCCGACGAACGCCGCAGGTCCTCCGGCGTCCGATTCGACGAGCTGCGCAACGAGCAGAAGTCGCTCGGCAAGCTGATCCCCAAGGCCACTCCGGAGGAGCGGGCGGAGCTGCTGAAGAAGGCCGAGCAGCTCAAGGCGGACGTGAAGGCCGCCGAGGCCGAGCAGAACGAGGCGGACGAAGCCGCCCGCGCCCTGCTGCTGCAGCTGGGCAACATCGTCCACCCGGACGTGCCGGTCGGCGGCGAGGAGGACTTCGCCGTCCTGGAGACGCACGGCACGATCCGTGACTTCGCGGCCGAGGGCTTCGAGCCGAAGGACCACCTGGAGCTCGGCGAGCTGCTGGGTGCCATCGACGTGGAGCGCGGCGCGAAGGTTTCGGGCTCCCGCTTCTACTACCTCACGGGTGTCGGCGCCCTGCTCGAGCTCGCGCTGGTCAACGCGGCCATCGCGCAGGCCACCGAGGCCGGCTTCATCCCCATGCTGACCCCGGCGCTGGTCCGCCCGCGGGCCATGGAGGGCACCGGCTTCCTCGGCCAGGCCGCGGAGAACGTGTACCACCTGGAGAAGGACGACTTCTACCTCGTCGGCACCTCCGAAGTACCGCTCGCCGCGTACCACATGGACGAGATCATCGACGGCGACAAGCTGCCCCTGCGCTACGCCGGCTTCTCGCCGTGCTTCCGCCGCGAGGCCGGCACGTACGGCAAGGACACCCGCGGCATCTTCCGCGTCCACCAGTTCGACAAGGTGGAGATGTTCTCCTACGTCGCGCCGGAGGAGGCCGAGGCCGAGCACCAGCGGCTGCTGGCCTGGGAGAAGCAGTGGCTGAACTCCCTCGAGCTGCCCTACCAGGTGATCGACGTCGCCACCGGCGACCTGGGCGCCTCCGCCTCCCGCAAGTTCGACTGCGAGGCCTGGATCCCCACCCAGGGCAAGTACCGCGAGCTGACCTCCGCCTCGAACTGCGACGGCTTCCAGGCCCGCCGCCTCTCGGTGCGGATGCGCGACGGGAAGAAGACCCAGCCGCTGGCCACGCTGAACGGCACCCTGTGCGCCGTACCGCGGACCATCGTGGCGCTGCTGGAGAACCACCAGCAGGCCGACGGTTCGGTGCGGGTGCCCGAGGTGCTCCGTCCGTACCTGGGTGGCCGCGAGCTCCTGGAGCCGGTCGCCAAGTGAGCACCGCCCCGTTCCCGTACAAGCTCGTCGCCACCGATCTCGACGGCACGCTCCTGCGTGACGACGGCACCGTCTCGGAACGCACGCGTGAGGCGCTGATCGCGGCCACCGCGGCCGGCGCAGCGCACATCATCGTGACCGGCCGGTCGGTGCCGTGGACCCGGCACGTGCTGGACGATCTGGGCTACCGCGGGATCGCCGTCTGCGGGCAGGGCGCGCAGGTGTACGACGCCGGTGCGCACCGGCTGCTGACCTCGGTGACGCTGGACCGGCAGCTGGCCGGTCTGGCCCTGGCGAAGATCGAGGCCGAGGTCGGCCCGCTGGCGCTGGCGGCGAGCCGGGACGGGCTGGACGGCGCGGTGCTGATAGGCCCCGGCTACCGGGTGCAGGAAGGCGGCCTGCCGACCTTGGACCTGGAGGACACGGCGGCGCTGTGGGCGGCTCCGCTGAACAAGCTGTACATCCAGCATCCGGGGCTCGACGACGATGCGCTGGCACAGGCTGCCCGGGCGACCGTCGGCAACCTGGTCGACGTGGTGATGGCAGGTCCGGGCGTGGTGGAGATCCTGCCGCTGGGGCTGAGCAAGGCCACGGGCCTGTCGCTGGCCGCGCGCCGGTTGGGGGTCAAGGCGGCGGAGACGATCGCCTTCGGCGACATGCCGAACGACATTCCGATGTTCGGCTGGGCCGCGCACGGTGTGGCCATGGCGAACGCCCACGCCGAGCTGAAGGCGGTGGCGGACGAGGTGACGACCTCCAACGAGGAGGACGGCATCGCGGTGGTGCTGGAACGCCTGCTGGGTGCCGCATAGCGGATTGCGAAAGGTCCGGGGCAGCCCGCGCCGTACGGCGCGCTCGAAGTGGCTGCCCCGGACCTTTTTGTTGCTCCCCGCGAGATCCACTGTGCCCGGACCCGGGGTCCCGTACCAGTGAATTTCCGTGCATCAGCCGTGAATCCGGCGGCGGCGCCAGTAGGCGGCGGTCACGATCGCCAGCAGCGGGCCCCAGAGCACGAGCGGGGCATAGCAGGCCGTCATGAGCCACCAGTAGCCGCCGCTGGGAGCTCCCGGGTCGGACATGTTGCCGCTCCAGGTGAAGGCGCCGATCACGGTGATCGCCGTGACGGCGGCGGCGCCGAGGGCGGCGGGGACGACGGCGGCGAGGGGCGGGATCCGGCGGCCGCCCAGCCGGGGGACCCAGGTCGGAACCACCTCGCCCCAGCGCTGTACGAGGCCGAGGGTGAGCAGGCCGAGGCATTCGGCGAAGGCGCTGAGGGCCAGCAGGTAGAAGGACCAGATGCCGGGGAAGAGTTCGGCTTCCAGCCCGCTGCCGGCTCCCCAGCCGACGGGTATGCCGACCGCGATGGCGATGCGCCACAGGCCGCTGGGGAGGAGGGTGAGGGCGGCCAGTCGGGCGGCCCGGTGGACGGAACGGGATACCCCGGGCACCAGGGCGGTGGCGGGAGCGGCGTCAGGTGCGGCGGCCGGGGTGAGGGTCGGCGTGGTCATCGTCCGGGTCCTTTTCGGGAGGGGTTGGTGATGGCTCGAGCCTCGTCGGACGGAGCGCTCGGGACCATCGGCCGATGAGCAGGTTGAGGGCGGCGGGTGATCTGCCGAACGGCAGATGGTCCGGGCGCGCGGACGCTCGTAGGGTCGGCCCGGTGACCGTGACTCCGCGTGCTCTGTACGCCCCTTCGCTGGCCCTGGCGGCCACCCTGTTGCTGGTTGCCTCCGCCGTGGGCGCGCCCGCGACGTGGACGTTGGTCGGGGTCGCCGTCCTGCTGCCCCTGCTCGGGCTCACGGCCCGCTGGGCCGCGGGCCGTTGGGCTTGGCCCTGCTGCCTCCTGGGCGGCGTGGCGGTGGCCTTCTGGCCCGTGTCGCTGCTGGGGAACGCGGGGTGGCCGGAGGTGTCCGGGGCGGCTCTGTTCTGGGCGCTGCCGGCGGCGGGGGCCGTGGCCGCGGGCGGCTACCTGCGACGCCAGGCCGGCCGGGCCCGGCGGGCGGTGACCGAGGCCCGGCGGGAACAGCAGCTGGAACTGGCCCGGGATCTGCACGACTTCGTCGCCCACGACGTCAGCGCGATCGTGGTGCAGGCGCAGGCGGCGCGGTTCGTGGCCGGGCAGGATCCGGCGCAGGCGGTGGCGGCGCTGGAGCGGATCGAGGCGGCCGGGCTGAACGCGCTGGCCACGATGGATCGTACGGTGCACGCGTTGCGGGTGGCGGGAGGCGGGCCGACGGCGCCGACCCCGGGGCTGGCGGAACTGCCCGCCCTGGTTGAGCGGTTCGAAGGAGGGGTACTGGAGGCGGATCCGGCGGCGGTGGCCGGGCTGTCGCGGGAGGCGGACAGTACGGCGTACCGGGTCGCGGTCGAGGCGCTGACGAACGTACGCCGGCATGCCCCCGGAGCGGCGGTGGTGACCGTGGCGGTCCGGCGGACCGGGACGGGGATCGAGCTGAGCGTGGCCAACTCCCCGGCCGGCGGGAGAGGTCGGGGGCGGTGGACACGGCGGCGGAGCGGAACCGGCCTGGAAGGCCTGCGCGGCCGGGTGGAGGCGGCGCAGGGGACGCTCACGGCCGGTGCCGTGGACGGGGGCGGCTGGCTGGTCCGTGCGGTTTTCCCGGCGGTGGCGGGCGCCCAGGGGTGATCATGGCCCGGTGACGACGCGCATTCTGATAGCGGATGACCAGGCGGATGTCCGCAGCGGCTTCCGGCTGATTCTCGATTCCCAGCCGGATATGACCGTGGTGGGGGAAGCGGAGGACGGGGAGAGCGCGGTGGCGCTGGCCCGGGAGCTGCGGCCCGATGTGGTGCTGGCGGACATCCGGATGCCGAAGCTGGACGGGCTGGAGGTGACCCGGCTGTTGGCGCCGATCACCAAGGTGGTCGTGGTGACCACCTTCGATCTCGACGACTACGTGCACACCGCGCTGCACAACGGGGCCTGCGGGTTCCTGCTGAAGCGCTCTGGGCCGGCCCTGCTGATCGAGGGGGTACGGGCGGCCGTACAGGGGGACACGCTGATCAGCCCGCAGATCACGGTGCGGCTGCTGAGCCGGCTCGGTGAGCAGCCTGCCGCGCGGGTTCCCGCTCCGCATCCGCTGACCGAGCGGGAGGTGGAGATCGTACGGCTGGTGGCGCGCGGGCTGACGAATGCGGAGATCGGCTCGGAGCTGTTCATCAGCGCGGGGACGGCCAAGACGCATGTGGCGAACGTGCAGGCGAAGCTGCGGGTGCGGAACAGGGTCGGGATCGCGGCCTGGGCCTGGGAGCACGGGGTGGTGAAGGGGGAAGCCGGCTGATCACGTTTCACGTGAAACAGCGGGTTTCACGTGAAACAGCGGCCGGGCCCTCGGCGTGCCGAGTGAGGGGTCGGGCGAGCAGGCCGACTCGGTGTGCGGCATCATGTGCCGATCACGACGCGTACGGCACTGCCCCGCCCGGCACATGGGCCGGGCGGGGCAGTGGTGCGACTGGGGCAGTGGTGCGGGTGTTGCGCGGGTGGTTACTCCTCGCCCGCGATGGTGAGGCGGCGCAGTTTCTGGCCGGCGTAGACGGTGGCACCGACGGTGACGACGGCGAGCAGGGCGACGGCCGTGGGCAGGCCGACGGTGGCGTCCACATAGCCGGGTCCGGCGACCTTCTCGGCGAGGGCGAGGGCCCACTGCTGCACGCTGAGGGTCTTGGCTCCGGAGACCAGGCTGCCGAACAGGGATTCCCAGATCAGCGCGTAGACGAGGCCGAAGACGACCGCGTGTCGGCTGACGGTGCCCAGCAGCAGGAAGAGCGCGCTGTAGGCGACGGAGGCGATGAGCGCGGCGACCGTGTAGGCGACGGCGATCTGCTGCCCGTTGCCGTTGAGGATGAAGCCGGCGATCAGGGTGGGGATGGCGGAGAACGCCATGGTGACGGCGATGGCGACGATCAGCTTGGTCATGATGATCGTCGGGCGCTTCACCGGCTTGGCGAGCAGGTAGACGATCGAGCCGTCGTCGATCTCGGGGCCGATGGCGCCGGTGCCGGCGATGACGCCGATCAACGGAACCATGGTGGCCAGGGCGAAGCCGCCGAGGAGGTCGGCGGCGACCTTGTCGTCGACGCCGGTGAAGGCGCGTACGGCGAGGGCGATGGCGATCAGCAGGGCGGGCAGCGCGAAGAGGATCAGCGCGCGGCGGCGGCCGAGCAGGGCCCGGTAGGTGAGCCGGGCCACGGTGGGGTTGTACATCGGTGCCAGCTCCTTTCAGGCCGCTACGAGGTAGGAGAAGACCGACTCGAGGGACTCGTCGGAGGGGGAGACCGTCAGCAGCCGGATGCCGTGTTCGCGGGCGACGCGGGGCAGCAGTTCGGTGAAGCGGCCGAAGTCGACGGCCTGGATGCGCAGGGCGCCTTCCTTGTGGTCGACCTCGATTCCGGCGGTGGACGGGTCGGCGATCAGGGCCGCGGCGAGTGCCCGGTCGTCGGAGGAGCGTACGAGGTAGCGGTGCGGGCGGTCCGTCATGAGGCGGCGGATCCGCCGGAAGTCGCCGGAGGCGGCGTGGCGGCCGGCCACGATCACCTCGATGTGGGAGGCGAGCTGTTCGACCTCTTCCAGGATGTGGGAGGAGAACAGGACGGTCCGGCCGTCGTCCCCCATGCGGCGCAGCAGGTCCATGAGCTGCATGCGCTGGCGCGGGTCCATGCCGTTGAAAGGCTCGTCCAGGAGCAGCACGGAGGGGTCGTGGACGAGGGCGGAGGCCATCTTGACGCGCTGGCGCATGCCCTTGGAGTAGGTGGCGATCTTGCGGTCCTGGGCGTACTCCATCTCGACGGTGGCCAGGGCCCGCTGGGCGGCGGCGTCGTCGAGGCCGTGGAGTTCGGCGTTGGCGACGACGAATTCCCGGCCGGTGAGGAAGTCGTACATGGCTTCCCGCTCGGGGACGACGCCGATGTGCTTGTAAACCGTCTCGTTGCGCCAGATCGGGGCGCCGTCGAGGGTGACGGTGCCCGTCGAGGGGGCGAGGAAACCGCCCATCATGTTGATGAGGGTGGACTTGCCGGCGCCGTTGGGGCCGAGGAGCCCGGTGACTCCGGGGCCGATGCGCATGGTCACGTCGTTGACGGCGACGACGTTCCCGAACCAGCGGGAGGTGTGGTCGATGTCGATGGTGGTCACAGCCCGGCCTTCCGGTAGCGGGCCATCAGCGCGGCGTAGGAGCCGGCGATGAGGGCGAAGACGGCGAGCAGGTAGACGATGCCGACGCCGGCCGAGGGGCCGTCACCGCCGGGGAAGGCGGAGTCGGCGCCGAGGAAGGCGGTCTGGACTCCGTCGATCAGGGTGATCGGGGAGAACAGGCCCATCCACTCGATGGCACTGCTGTTGCCGGTTTCCAGGGCGACCACCTGGATGGTGGAGACGGCGCCGTAGGGGATCAGCAGCAGGGCGATGACGGCGGCGACGCCGAAGCCGCGGCGCGGGGTGAGCGCGGCCATGACCAGGCCGAGGCCGGCGAAGAGGAGCGAGAGGAGCAGCACGGAGACCAGTCCCTGGGCGAACCCCTTGCTCTGGTCCGCGAAGTCGAATTTCGCCAGCAGCGAGCCGATGTACATGATCAGCAGCGGGGTGGCGGTGAGGATGAACAGGGCCGAGGCCATCGCGGCGTACTTGGCGACGACGTAGTCGACGCGCTCGATGGGCCGGGAGAAGTAGAGCGGCACGGTCTTGAAGCGGAGGTCCCGCGAGACCGTCTGGGGTGCCTGCGACGCGAGGTAGAGGCCGATGACCACCTGGGTGGTCAGGGCGTACGTCGTGTACTTGATCGGCAGGTCGGTGGAGCCGGGGACGGCGATGGCGACCGCGACGATGATCAGCGCGGGGATGCACATCACCGCGAAGAGGATCATCGGGAGGACCTTGGACTTGGCGGAACGGCCGAGTCCGTAGGCGCCGCGCAGGGACTGCGAGAAGAGCGAGGTCCGGGCGTACGCGCGGCCCAGCCGGGTGCCCTCGTAGGAGCGGTAGCCGATGTTGTGGATCTGGCTGGAGGTGTCAGTTGCCATCGGAACCGGCTCCCTTCGGGTCGCGGAAGACCTCGGCGATGTGGTGGCGGCGCTGTTCCATGCGGACCAGGCCGAGTCCGAGGCCGGCGACGGTGTCGCGGACGGTGTCGTGGATCTGCTCGCCGGTGGCCTCGACGAGGAGGATGTGGCCGGCGCCGGGCAGGCCCTGTTCCTCTCCCGCGTGCAGGGTGACGCCCGCGGCGGCCAGCGCGTGGCGCAGGGCCGCGGTGCCGTCGGGGTGGGTGTCGGAGTCGGTGACCTCGACCGCGAGGGTGGTGGTGGTCTGGGTGAAGTCGCTGGTGGAGCTGGAGCGCAGCAGGGTGCCGCCGTCGACGACCACGACGTGGTCGCAGGTCCGCTCCAGTTCGCCCAGGAGGTGGGAGGTGACCAGGACCGAGATGCCGAAGTCGGTGTAGACGCGGCGGATCAGGCCGAGCATCTCGTCCCGGCCGACCGGGTCCAGGCCGTTGGTGGGTTCGTCGAGGAGGACCAGCTGGGGGTCGTGGACGAGGGCCTGGGCCAGCTTGACCCGCTGCTTCATGCCGGTGGAGTAGCCGCCGATGGGGCGGTAGCGCTCCTCGTACAGCCCGACGTGGCGCAGGGTGTCGGCGGTCCGCTCGCGGGCGGCGGTCGGCGGCAGGCCGGACATGCGCGCCATGTGGACGACGAACTCGGTGGCCGAGACGTCGGGTGGCAGGCAGTCGTGTTCGGGCATGTAGCCGACGCGTTCCCGGATGGCGCTGCCGTGCGTGGCGACGTCGAGTCCGAGTACGGCGGCACGGCCCTCGGTGGCGGGGGAGAGTCCCAGCAGGATTTTGATCAGCGTGGACTTGCCGGCTCCGTTGGCGCCCACGAGGCCGGTCACGCCGGGCCCGATGTCCAGGGAGAGCCGGTCGAGGGCGGTCACTCGGGGATACCGCTTGCTCAGGCTTTCGGTCGCAATGACAGTCACGGCTTCGACGGTAGTGGCGCGGCCGTCGCAGGACGTCAGACCTGGAGCGGGACCGTGTCTCCGCCTTCAGGACTACATGCCCGTACGGGAGGCTGATGCGGGGTGGCTCCCTGGAGCCAACTTCCACTCCTGTTCCGCTCGGGTCCTTGCACAGCCCTTGACGTGACCTCCGGGCATTGTCACATTCATCAGTGTCAACTTACGGGCGCGTACGGCTACGGGACGGACGGCTGGCATGGCAGGGGACGATCTCAACGGGTTCAGGGAAGTGCAGCGGCTCGCCTACGCGTGCGCCGAGGCGGTCGCGGCGCAGCTCAAGGCCGGGATCACCGAGCGGGAGGCAGCCCGGCTGCAGCGCGACTGGCTGCGCGAGCGGGGGGTGCGGGACTGGTTCCACCTGCCCTTCGCCTGGTTCGGGGACCGCACGGCGTTCGTGAACTTCCGGATACCGCTGCAGTTCTTCCCCACCAACCGGCGGCTGGAGCCGGGGATGCCGTTCATCCTGGACGCGGCCCCGATCCTGAACGGCTATGCGGCGGACATCGGCTACTCCGGCAGCCTGGGTCTGAACCCGGTGCAGGACCGGCTGATGGACGATCTGCGGGCGCACCGCGAGCTGATCCTCGCCGAGGTCCGGGAACGGCGGCCGCTGCGGGAGATCTACGAGGACGTCGACCGGCTGATGATCCGGCAGGGGTACGCGAACCGGCACCGCGCCTATCCGTTCGGGGTCATCGCCCACAAGGTGGGCCGGGTCAAGGAGCGGCGCTGGTCGCCGACCGCCTTCGGGTTCGGCACCCAGTCACTGAAGGGGCTGGCGAGCGATGCGCTGCACGGGCACCGTGAGGGCTGGTCCCCGCTGTGGAGTCCGTACCGTTTCTCCGACCATCCGCCACAGCCGGGCCTGTGGGCGGTGGAGCCGCACCTGGGCTTCCGCGGCACCGGGGCGAAATTCGAGGAGATCCTGGTCGTCACCGACTCGAAGGATCCCGAAGAGAGTGCGTTCTGGCTGGACGAGGATCTGCCGCACGTGCGGCGCTGGGCCGAGACCGAGAAGAGGGTGGCATGAGCGGGACGGGGCTGGCGGGGGCGCGCGAGCGCTGGGTGAGCACGGGCGGGATCGAGCTGTGCGTCGTCGAACTCGGCGAGGCGGACCGGCCGACCGTCCTGCTGGTGCACGGCTACCCGGACAGCAAGGAGGTCTGGTCGGAGGTCGCCGAGCGGCTGGCGGAGCACTTCCATGTGGTGCTGTACGACGTCCGCGGGCACGGCCGGTCGACGGCGCCGCAGCCGCTGCGCGGCGGGTTCACCCTGGAGAAGCTGACCGACGACTTCCTGGCGGTCGCGGATGCGGTCAGCCCGGACCGGCCGGTGCACCTCGTCGGGCACGACTGGGGGTCCGTACAGGGCTGGGAGTTCGCGACGGTCAAGCGGACCGAGGGGCGGATCGCGTCCTTCACCTCCATGTCGGGTCCCTCGCTGGACCACTTCGGGCACTGGATCAAGAAGCGGATGCTGCGGCCCACTCCGCGGCGGGCCGCGCAGCTGATCGGGCAGGGCGCCAAGTCCTGGTACGTGTACCTGCTGCACACCCCGGTGCTGCCGGAGCTCGCCTGGCGCGGGCCGCTCGGCAAGCAGTGGCCGAAGGTGCTTCAGCGGATGGAGGACGTGCCGGCCGGCGCGTACCCGACGGCTTCGCTGCCCTCGGACGCGTCGCACGGCGCCTGGCTGTACCGGGACAACGTCCGGCCCCGGCTGCGCCGCCCGCGCGCGGACGCGTATGCGCACGTGCCCGTTCAGCTGATCACCCCGACCGGGGACGCCTTCCTTTCGGAGCGGCTCTACGACGACCTGGAGCTGTGGGCTCCCGAGCTGGTGCGGCGGACGCTGCCGGCCAAGCACTGGGTGCCGCGGACGCGGCCCGACCAGCTGGCCGCCTGGATCACCGAGTTCGTGACGGCCCGGGAGGAGGTGCCCGGCCCGGCGCCCGAGCGGCGGGCCCCGGGGAAGTACGCCGACCGGTTCGGCGGGCAGCTGGTGCTCGTGACCGGTGCGGCCAGCGGCATCGGGCGGGCCACGGCCTTCGCGTTCGCCGAGGCGGGCGCCCGGGTGGTGGCCGTGGACCGGGATGCCGAAGGGGCCGCGCGGACCGCGGAGATGGCCCGGCTGATCGGGGCTCCGGAGGCCTGGGGCGAGTGCGTGGACGTCAGTGACGAGCAGGCGATGGAGAAGCTCGCCGCGAAGGTCGCCGCCGAATACGGGATCGTGGACGTCCTCGTCAACAACGCCGGGATCGGCCTGTCGGGCGCCTTCCTCGACACCAGCTCGGAGGACTGGAAGAAGGTCCTGGACGTCAACCTGTGGGGGGTCATCCACGGCTGCCGGATATTCGGCCGGCAGATGGCCGACCGCGGGCAGGGCGGGCACATCGTCAACACCGCCTCGGCGGCCGCCTATCTGCCGTCCAAGACGCTGCCCGCGTACTCGACCTCCAAGGCCGCGGTGCTGATGCTGTCGGAGTGCCTGCGGGCCGAGCTGGCGTCCCGGTCGATCGGGGTGTCCGCGATCTGCCCCGGCATCGTCAACACCAACATCACCTCCACGGCCCGGTTCGCCGGGGTGGACGAGGCTGAGGAGAAGCGCCGGCAGCAGCGCTCGGCCCGGCTGTACGGGCTGCGGAACTTCCCGCCGGAGAAGGTCGCCGAGGCGATCCTCGACGCGGTGGTCCACAACCGTGCGGTGGTGCCCGTGACACCCGAGTCCAAGGGGGCCCTGTTCCTGTCCCGGTTCTCCCCGCGGATGCTGCGGCGGCTGGCGCGGGTGGAGCCGAAGCTGTGAGCAGCCATGCGATCACCCCGCGCCGGGTGGCCTTCGACTGGCGGACCACCCCGCTGCACTGGATACCGGACGAGCCCACCGCCACCCATGTGATCAATGTGCTGCACCTGCTGCTGCCGGCCGGGGAGCGGTGGTTCGTGAAGGTCTTCAAGGAGGGCCTGCCCCTGGTCACCGACCCGGAGCTGCGCAAGGACGTCAAGGGGTTCATGGGGCAGGAGGCCACGCACAGCGTGCAGCACTCCTACGTCCTGGAGCATCTGGCGGAGCAGCGGCTGCCGACCGAGGCGTACACGAAGTACGTGGACTTCCTCTTCGAGAAGCTGCTGGGGGACACGCCGCCGTTCGGGGCGCCGATACCGGCGCAGGAATGGCTGCGGTTCCGGCTCTCGCTGATCGCCGCGATCGAGCAGTTCACCGCAGTGCTCGGAGACTGGGTACTGGGCGCCGAGGGCCTCGACCGGGCCGGGGCGGACGAGATCATGCTCGATCTGCTGCGCTGGCACGGGGCGGAGGAGGTGGAGCACCGGTCGGTCGCCTTCGACATGTACCAGCACTGCGGGGGCTCCGGCCTGCCACGGTACGCGCGGCGGATCGAGGGCATGCTGGTGACCGCCCCGGTGCTGGCCTGGCTGTGGGCGACCGGGGCCGCGTACCTGATACGCAACGATCCGCAGCTGGCCGGCCGGATGCGGTATTCGCTGCGGGAGCACAACCGGGCGGTGGCCAAGGGGCTGCTGCCGGGCTGGAGAGAGCTCGGCATGGCCATACCCCGCTACTTCCGGCGGTCGTACCATCCCTCGCAGGAGGGCTCGCTGCGCAGGGCGGTCGAGTACCTGGCGGCTTCGCCTGCCGCCCGGGCCGCGGCGGGGGCCATCGGCCGAGCCGCCATGTCGTAGGGAGCCGGGATTGTCCGATCAGGCTGTAGCCGAGTACCGGATCGAGGATCTGGCGCACCACAGCGGGGCGACGGTGCGCACCATCCGCGCGTACCAGGACCGCGGGCTGCTGCCGAAGCCGGAGCGGCGGGGCCGCTCCAACGTGTACCGGGACACGCATCTGGCGCGGCTGCGCCAGATCGCCGACCTGCTCGACCGCGGCTACACCCTGGCCTCCATCAAGGAGCTGCTGGAGGCCTGGGACGCGGGGCGCGGGCTGGGCGGGGTGCTCGGTCTGGTGGCCGAGGTGCACGGGCCGTGGACGGACGAGGAGGCGGCCCGGATCTCCCGGGAGGAGCTCAACGAGCGGTTCGGCGGCCGGTCGGACGACCGGGCGGTGGACGAGGCCTGTGAGCTGGGGGTGCTGGAGCGGGTCCCGGGGTGCCAGGACGAGTTCCTGGTGCCTTCCCCGCAGGAGCTGGCCGTGGCGGCGGAACTGCATGCGGCGGGAGTGCCGCTGGCCGCCATCACCGGGCATCTGCGGGAGCTGCGCGGGCAGGTGGAGCACATCGCGTCGCGGTTCCTGGAGTTCACCACCGAGCACGTCTTCGCCCGCTACCTGGGCCAGCACCCGCCGACGGACGCGGATGCGGCGGAGGCCGCGACGATGGTGCGGCGGCTGCGGCCGCTGGCGCAGCAGACGGTGGATGCCGAGCTGGCCCGGGCGATGCGGCTGTTCGCGACGCGCCATCTGCAGCGGCATCTGGGGGCGGTGGGCCAGCCGCATCCGAGCGGCCCGGCTCCGGTGGCCCTGCCGGCCGAGACGGTGCGGGCGGTGCAGGAGCTGGTGGGGGCCGAGCATGTGGCGGCGTTCGTCCGGGCCGCGACGGAGCGGGAGCTTCAGGCCCGGACGATGAACGATCTGGCGAGGCGGGGCAGCGCGTAGTCCACAGCACTGAGCCGTCCACAGGGTCGTCCACAGGTCGGATCACTCGTTTGCGAGCAATTCCCACCTAAACGGCTGTGGACAAGCCCCTCAACCTGTGGATGATTCAACTGGCCGTCTCGTAGGCCTGGTTGAGCGGGGTGGTGGCGATCGGGGCGGAGGCGGCGGGCCGGCGGCCGTAGAGGACGGCCGCCAGGACCAGCCCGAGGACCCCGCCGAGCAGCTGGGCGGCGACGAAGCCGGGCAGCGATTCGGGGGCGATACCGGTGAAGGAGTCGGTGAAGGAGCGCCCGATGGTGCCGGCCGGGTTCGCGAAGGAGCCGGAGGAGGTGAACCAGATCGCGGCCGCGATGTAGGCGGCGACGGCGGCGGGGATGAGCCGCGGGCGGCCGATGCGGCCGAGGCCCTGGATGACCAGGACCAGGCCGGCGGTGGCGACGATCTCGCCGATGAGCAGGTGGCCCCCGTCGCGGACCTGGGTGGCGAAGGTCCCCGGCGTACGGCCGAACATCGCTTCGGCGAGGAGGGCGCCCGTGATCGCGCCGGCCGTCTGCGCGGCGGTGTAGAGGAGGGCCTGGCGGCCGGTGAGGCCGTCGGGGTCGCCGCCGCGCCGGCCCCACCAGGAGGTGAGGGTGACCACGGGGTTGAGGTGGGCGCCGGAGAGCGGGCCGAAGAGGGTGATGATCAGACCGAGCCCGATGGCGGAGGCGAGCGAGTTGGCGACCAGGGCCACGCCGACGTCGGCAGTGAGGGCGGCGGCCTGGATTCCGGAGCCGATCACCACGACGAGCAGGGCGGCGGTGCCGATGAATTCGGCGGCTGCCCGGCGGGCGAGTGAGGCGGGGGCGGCGGTCATGGAGTCTCCCTCGTGGCAGACGCGCGGCAGAGTTCAGCGGAAAATATATTCCGCATCTTGGAAGTGCGATAGAGGGTGTCCACGCCGGCTCAAGGGCCGAAAATGCCTGCCCCGGGCACCACCGACCAGGCACCCTGTGGGCCATGGATGAGAAACGCACCGTAAAGGTGTCCAAATACGTCTCGAAACACCTCCGACATCAGCCGGAACGCATCGGACTGGTGCTCGATCCGCAGGGCTGGGTGGAGATCGACGATCTCCTGGAGGCGGCCTCCCGCCACCACTTCCCCTTCAGCCGCGCCGAACTCGACCACGTCGTCGCCACCAACGACAAGCAGCGTTTCGCCGTGGACGGCACCCGGATCCGCGCCAGCCAGGGCCACACCGTTTCCGGAGTGGACCTCGACCTGCCGGAGGCCGAACCGCCCGCGTACCTGTACCACGGCACGGTCGCCGCGGCCCTGGACGCCATCCGCACCGAGGGGCTGCGCCCGATGCGCCGCCACCACGTCCACCTCTCCCCCGACCGGGAAACCGCCACCCGGGTCGGCGCCCGCCGCGGCCGCCCCGTCGTGCTCTCCGTGGACGCCGCCGCCATGCGCGCCGCCGGGCACGTGTTCCGGCTCAGCGCCAACGGAGTGTGGCTGGTGGACGCCGTACCGCCGGAGTTCCTGAGCCTGCCTCGAGGCTGACCGGCAGTCGGAAATTCCCCAAGAGATTGTCCGACCCTCCCCCTACGCTGATCTCCACGATCTGTGAGGGGGGGTCCTCGCGGTCGCCCCACCCACCGTGCGCACCCGAGGTGACATCTCATGACGCCCGTGAACAGCTTCCAGGTCGACCTGCGCGGCCTGGTCGACCTGCTCTCCCACCACCTCTACTCCAGCCCGCGCGTCTACGTCCGCGAGCTCCTGCAGAACGCAGTCGACGCCGTCACCGCCCGACGGGCCTGGCAGACACAGCAGGACGCCGAACCGGCCGCCGAGATCCGCATCCGGCTGACCGCCTCCGCCGGCCGGGTCTCCATCGAGGACAGCGGCATCGGCCTCACCGCCGAAGAAGCACACTCCCTGCTCGCCACCATCGGCCGCAGCTCCAAGCGCGGCGGCAGCGGTGCCGTCGACGAACTGCACGGACTGGAGACCGCCCGGCAGGAGTTCCTCGGCCAGTTCGGCATCGGACTGCTCGCCTGCTTCGTCGTCGCCCGCCAGATCCGCGTGGTCACCCGATCGGCCCGCGACCCGAAGGCCGCCCCCGTCGAATGGCTCGCCACCGACGACGGCTCCTACACCGTGCGCGAACTCCCCGACGAGGCCCGCCCCGAGCCCGGCACCACCGTGTACCTGGAGGCCCGACCCGGCGCCGAGGAGTGGACCGCCCCCGCCCGCGTCGAGCAGCTCGCCCGCGACTTCGGCGCCCTCCTGCCGTACGAGATCACCTTCGAGGACGGCACGGGCGAGGCACCCCGCCCGATCACCGACCGCCCGGCGATCTGGGACCGCGCATTCCCGACCCCCACCGCCCGCCGGGTCGCCCTCGCCGGGCACTGCGCCCAGCTGTTCGGATTCACCCCGCTCGACACCATCGACCTGGACCTGCCGGTCGCCGGAGTGCGCGGAGTGGCGTACGTCCTGCCCGAGCCGACCAGCCCCGCCCACCGGTCCGGGCACCGCGTCCACCTCAAGGG
Organism: Streptomyces sp. NPDC051211; assembly: GCF_040689505.1. Lineage (NCBI taxonomy): Bacteria > Bacillati > Actinomycetota > Actinomycetes > Kitasatosporales > Streptomycetaceae > Streptomyces > Streptomyces sp. NPDC051211. The sequence continues at coordinate 184,157 of NZ_JBFBAV010000007.1, read as the reverse complement.
CATGCTGCTCACCGAGAAGGCCGACAACCTCCTCCCGGACTGGGCCTTCTTCGTCCGCGCCGTCCTGGACACCGACTCCCTGCGCCCCACCGCCTCCCGGGAAAACCTGTACGACGACGAGACGCTCGCCGCCGTACGGGAAGCCCTGGGCGCCCGGATCCGGGCCTGGCTCGCCGACCTCGCCGCGAGCGAACCCGAGCGACTGGCGGCCTTCCTGAGCGTGCATCACCTCGGCGTGAAATCCCTCGCCCGGCACGACCCCGAACTGCTGGGCCTGATGCTGCCCTGGCTGCCCTTCGAAACCAGCGACGGCTCCGTGAGCCTGGAGGAGTTCGCGGCCGCCCACTCCGACATCCACTTCACCCGCACCGTCGAGGAGTTCCGCCAGATCGCGCCGATCGCGGCCGCCCACGGCCTCGGCGTGATCAACGCCGGCTACACCTACGACGCCGACCTGCTGGCCCTGCTGCCCACCGTGCGGCCCGGCATCAAGGTCACCGAGCTGGATGCCGGAGCCGTCACCGACCGCCTCGATCCGGTGCCGACCTCCGCCGAACTGGCCCTGGCGCCCTTCCTGGCCACCGCCCGCACCCGGCTGGAAGCGCAGAGCTGCGACGTGGTGCTGCGCGCCTTCCAGCCGGTGGCCGTACCCGCCCTGTACCTCGACGACCGGCAGGCCCGGCAGGAGCGCGACCGGGCGGCCGCCGAGGAGAGCGCCGACTCCCTCTGGACCGGAATCCTGGGCGCGCTCCGCGGCTCCGCCCCGCGCGCCCGGCTGGTCCTCAACCACAACAACCCGCTGGTCCGCCGCATCGCGGAACTGCCCGACGAGGCCCTGACGGCCACCGCAGTGGAATCCCTCTACGGCCAGGCCCTGCTGATGTCGCAGCGCCCGCTGCGCCCCGCCGACTCCACCCTGCTCAACCGGGCCTTCCTCGGGCTCCTGGAATGGGCGACCCACTCTCCCGAGGCCAAGGAGGACCGCGCATGAGCACCATGACCTCCGACGAGGTACGCCGCGGCCTGGTCGAGAACCGGCAGGCCCCCTACGGCACCGCGCGCTGCGCACACGCCGAGGCGCTCAGCGCCGCCGCCGAGGCCACCGGGGACCGTGCCCTGCTCCGCCAGGCCCTCGACAACCAGATCGACGCCTACGAGTTCACCGCCGAGCGGACCAAGATGCTGGTCCCCTTCGCCCGGCTGCTCGCGGAGTACGACCGGGACCCGGCTGCGTTCTCCCAGTGGGAGACCCACTCGCTGTTCTGGCAGTTCAAGTGGGTGGCGACCGCCATCGCCAACTCCCCGGAGATCTCCCTCGAATCCGGGGCCGGCTGGATCGCCGAGATGGAGCGCCGCTACCGGATCGCCGGCTACAGCGAGCGGCCGGTACGCGAGGCCGAGCTGTTCCTCGCCGAGGCGATGGCCGACGACGCCCGCGCGCAGCGGGCCGCGGAGGCCTTCATGGCCGCCAAGCGCGACGCTATGAGCGACTGCCACGCCTGTGAGCTCAACACCCAGGGCTGGTTCTGGTCCCACCAGGGCGATGACACCAGGGCCGTCGAGGTCTGGCAGCCGGTCCTGGACGGCGAACGGAGCTGTGCCGAGGAACCCCACCGCACCCTGGCCAACTCCCTGCTGCCCCTGCTGCGCCTGGGCCGGTTCGACGAGGCCCGCGCACACCACCTGCGCGGCTACCGGATGGCGCGCGGCAACGAAAGCCTGCTCCGCTCCATCGGGAAGCACATCGAGTTCTGCGCGCTGACCGGCAACGAGTCGCGGGGGCTGGAGATCCTCTCCGAGCACTCCGCCCACCTGCGCCCCCTCGCCGACCTGGAAGCCCGGGTGACGTTCTACGGCGGCGTCCTCGTGCTGCTGCGCCGACTGGCCGAACTCGGGCACGGCGACGGGCCGGCCGCCCCGTTCGAGGGCACCCCGCGGACGGTCCACGAGCTGTACGAGATCCTGCACGCGGACGCCCTGGACATCGCCCGCCGCTTCGACGCGCGCAACGGCAACTCCCGGGTCTCGGAGCGGTTCGCCGAGCGGATCGCGCAGCAGCCGCTGGTGGACCTGCTGCCGCTCGGAGTGCGCAGCAGCACGCTGCCCTCGGGGCCCGTAGTGCGCGCGGTGCCGACAGCGCCGGCCCCGCATGTTTCACGTGAAACAACGACCACCTTCGCCGAGTTGGTGGCCGCGGCCCGCGCCGCCCGCGCCCAGGGGCACCCGGCGGCCGACGCGGCCTGGGAGGCCGTTTCGGCCCGCGCCGGTGAGGAGCGCGTGGACGCGGTGCTGGCTGCGGATCTGCTGGAACACCGGAGCCTGGCAGCCGCGGAGGCCGGCGACCCGTCGGCCCGGCAGCTGCTCGCCGAGGCCCGGGATGCACACCGGGCTGCCGGGCAGGAGGACCGGGCGGTGCTGGCGGAGCTGTGGCTGGCCTCCGCGGCGGCGCAGTTCGGAGCCGCCCCCGAGGAGGTCCGGGCACTCCTGGCGGTGGCGGCGGCCTCCGCCGCGGCCATGGACGCCGAGGAGCCGCTGCGAGCCCGCCGGATCGCATCGGTGGAGCTGCTCCGGATCCGTCTGGAGTCCCATCTGCGAGGGGAACAGCAGGGGGTGGACACCCGGCTGATTGCGGACCTGACGGATTTCCTGGCCTCTTTCGGGACCTCGGAGGACACCGAGTCGCTCGCCGACCTGCTGGCCGACACCGAGGAGACGCTGGCCCGGCTGGCCCTCGTCGAGGGCGACCCCGGGCGAGCGGAGGCGCTCCTCGCCTCGGCCGCCGACCGGGGTCTCGGCACGGGTCGGCCGTGGCTGGCGGTGGACCCCCTCGCGCTGCGGGCCGGGGTGCTGATGTCGCTGGACCGTGCCGAGGAGGCGGTGGAGGCGGCCCGGGCCGCACTGGCACACGAGGCCGAGCTGCCCGAAGCCGGGCGGCAGGGTGCCGTACGGCTGACCCTGGCGGACGTCCTGCTGCGCACGGGCGAGCCGGCGGAGGCCGCTGCGCATGCCCTGGAGGCGGCCCACCGGTTCGACCAGGCCGGGGCGACGGCCGGCGGCGGTGCCCAGGCCCGGCTGTTGCTGACCCGGGCGTACAGCCGGTTGGAGCGCCGGGCGGAGGCGGCCGAGGTGCTGCAGTCGGCGCTGCCGGATCTGCTGGAGCACGGCGAGCACCAGGCGGTCCATGCCCGGGAGCTGCTCGGAGACCTGCTGCGCGAACTGGACGACCCCCGGGCGGCCGCTGAGCAGTACCTGCAGGCGGCGGAGATCGCCGAGGGCTGGGAGGACCCGCGCCCGCAAGCCGGTCTGGCCCATGCGGCGGCGGAGGCGCTGTCCGGCGCCGGGCTGGTGGCGCAGGCGGTCGCCGCGTACGAACGGGCCCTGGAGCTGCACCGCGCTGCGGGGGACAACCCGGTGGCGGTGGTCCGCGTCCTGCGGTCCCTGGCCTGGCTGAACGTGCGGGAGGAGTCCACGGACGCGACGGTCGCGCCGGCCCGGGCACGGATGGCGGAGGCGGCCGAGCTCCTGGACGGGACGACGGACCCCCAGCTGCAGTACGAGCTCGCCCAGACCTGGCATCAGCTCGCGGTGCTCCTCGACCAGCAGGTGGATGCGCAGGAGGACGACGAGTACCCCGGCACGTCGGCGCCGGCCGAGACGCCGGCGGCGGGGGAGATCCGGGAGCTGCGCCTGGAGGCGATCGGCCTGTGGGACCGAGCCGCCGCCCTCTACGCCGTCCTTGGCCCGGACTACCTGCAGCAGCGCTTCCAGTGCCTGAACGGAATGGCCTGGTCGGAGCGCGAACTGGGCCGTGCGGAGGCGGGCGCCGCCCGCTTGGACGCACTGGCGGCGGAGGTCCGGGCGCTGCCGGAGAACACGGCGCCGGACTGGATAGTCCCCCAGGCGGAGGAGATGGCCAAGAGCCTCCGCTCCTGACCCGTGCCGTGCCGTGCCCGGGCCCCGCAGCGGTGCGGGGCCCGGGCACGGCGCCTAGGCTCAGCCCAGCTGGGCGACGGCTTCGGTCGCGATCCGTTCGAAGACCGCCTCGTCCGCCGCGAAGGCCGAGTCCGCGATCGGCGCGTGGATCACGATCTCGGTGAAGCCGAGCTCCCGGTGGCGGCCCGCGAAGTCGACGAAGGCGTCGAAGGAGTCCAGGACGGAGTTCTTCTCCGGGGTGAACCCCGTGAGCAGGATCTTGTCGAGTTCCGCGACGTCCCGGCCGGTCTCCGCACACGCCTTGCCGAGCTTCTCCAGCTGCCCGCGGATGGCCTCCACCGACTGCTCCGGAGTGCCCTCCTCGTACAGCTTCGGGTCACCCGTGGTCACCCAGGCCTGCCCGTGCCGGGCGGCCAGCTTCAGGCCGCGCGGGCCGGTGGCGGCCACCGCGAACGGCAGCCGGGGCCGCTGAACGCAGCCGGGGATGTTGCGGGCCTCCTCCGCGGCGTAGAACCGGCCCCGGTGGCTGACCGAGTCCTCGGTGAGCAGCCGGTCCAGCAGCGGCACGAACTCCTCGAAGTGGTCGGCCCGCTCGCGCGGCGTCCAGGGCTCCTGGCCCAGCGTGCTCGCGTCGAAGCCGTTGCTGCCCGCGCCGATGCCGAGCGTGATCCGCCCGCCGGAGATGTCGTCCAGCGAGATCAGTTCCTTCGCCAGCGTGACCGGGTGCCGGAAGTTCGGCGAGGTGACCAGCGTGCCCAGGCGCAGCCGCTCGGTCGCGGTGGCGGCCGCGGTCAGCGTGGGGACGGCGCCGAACCACGGACCGTCGCGGAAGCTGCGCCAGGCCAGGTGGTCGTAGGTGTAGGCGGTGTGGAAGCCGAGCTGCTCGGCGCGCACCCACTGGTCGCGGCCCCCTTCCTGCCACCGACGTACCGGGAGGATCACAGTGCTCAGACGCAGACTCATGTCTCAGAGCCTACGGCGGTGGGAGCGCCGACCGCGGACGGTAGCGCGCCCGCGGCCTCCCGCCATGGGCGAAGATGGACCCGTGACCTCGGCTTCCCAGCGCCCTGACGGGCAGGCACCCGCGACCCGGCTCATCGCCACCGACCTCGACGGAACCCTGCTCCGGGACGACAAATCCGTCTCGGAACGGACCGTCGCCGCGCTCGCCGCGGCAGAGGCGGCCGGGATCGAGGTGTTCTTCGTCACCGGCCGGCCGGCCCGCTGGATGGACGTGGTCAGCGACCACGTCCACGGACACGGGCTCGCCATCTGCGCGAACGGCGCCGCCGTCGTCGACCTGCACGACGAGGGCCGGATCATCGAGGTCCGGCCGCTGGCCCGGTCCGCCGCCCTCGCCGTGGTGCACGCCCTGCGCGCGGCCGCCCCCGGCACCTCCTTCGCGGTCGAGCTGACCACCGGCATCCACTACGAGCCCCACTACCCGCCGTTCTTCCAGGACCCCGGTGCCACCGTGGCGGCCGCCGAGAAGCTGCTGCACGAGGAGCCCGGTGGGCACGCCGCCCCGGTGCTGAAGCTGCTCGCGCACCACGCGGAGCTGTCCCCGGACGCGTTCCTGGCACTGGCCCGGTCCGCGGCCGGCGTGCACGCCTCCATCACCCGGTCCAGCCCCACCGCCCTGCTGGAGATCAGCGGGCCCGGGGTGTCCAAGGCCAGCACCCTCGAGATGTGCTGCGCGGAGCGCGGCATCTCCCGCGCCGAGGTGGTGGCGTTCGGGGACATGCCGAACGACGTGGAGATGCTGACCTGGGCGGGCACCTCGTACGCCATGGGCAACGCGCATCCGGATGTGATCGCGGCGGCCTCCGGGCGGACGGTCGCCAACAACGAGGACGGGGTCGCCGTCGTCATCGAACGCATCCTCGCCGACCGCGCCCGCCGCGCCGGAGACACCGCCTAGAGCGGACCCGGCCCGGCGCAAACCCGGCCCGGCGCGGACCCGGCCGAAAGCAGGCTCGGCCCGGCGCGGACCCGGCCGAAAGCAGGCTCGGCCCAAAGCAGACTCGGGCTAAAGCGGGGCCTCCCACACCAGGGTGGTCCCGCCGCCGTCCTCCCCGATGCCCGGCCCGTACGAGCTCGAGCCGCCCAGCGACTCGGCGCGACGGCGCAGGTTCCGCAGTCCGCTGCGCCGGCCGCCCTCCGGGATGCCGACGCCGTCGTCCGCCACCTCCAGCCGTACCCCGGGCCGCCCGTCCGGCAGGGTCACGGTGCAGTCGAGGACAACCTCGATCCGGGAGGCCCCGGCATGCCGGAAGGCATTGGACAGCGCCTCCCGCAGCGCCGCGATCAGGTTCTTGCCGACCAGCTCGCCGACCATTGCGTCGACCGGGCCGAGGAACCGGTGGGAGGGCTTGAAGCCGAGCGGCACGGCCGCCATGTTGATCTCCCGGAGCACCCGGGTGCGGAACCCGGACGGCGCCTCGGCCGGCCCCTGCTGCAAGGCGAAGATCGCCGTGCGGATCTCCTGGATGGTCACGTCCAGCTCGTCCACGGCCTTGCCGACCCCGTCCCGCACCTCGGGCACGATCGACCGGCGCTGGGCGCCCTCCAGCATCATCCCGGTGGCGAACAGCCGCTGGATCACCAGGTCGTGGAGGTCGCGGGCGATCCGGTCACGGTCCTCGAACACCGCCAGCCGCTCCCGGTCGCGCTGTGCCTCCGCCATCATCAGCGCGAGCGCCGCCTGGGAGGCGAACTGGGTGGCCAGGGTCCGCTCGGACTCGCTGAACGGCCGCTCCCCCAGCCCCCGCGGGGTCACCAGCGCCCCCAGCACCCGGCCGCCGCTCTGCAGCGGCAGCATCATGCACGGCCCGTACTGGCTGGTCAGCCGGCCGATCATGCGCGGGTCGGCGGAGGCGTCGTCGACGAACACCGGCTCGCCCTGCAGCAGTCTCTCCACCACGGGGCTCTCGGCCGGGATGAGCACCCCGAGCGAGGTGGCCGGGTTCTCGGCGGAGACCGCGACGATCTCCATCCCGCCGTCGCCGGCCGGCAGCATCACGATGCCCGCGGCCGAGTCGGCCAGGTGGCGGGCCTGTTCGGCCACCACGACGAGCGCGTCGTCCGCGTCGCCGCCCGACAGCAGGGCGGTGGTGACGGCGACCGAGCCGTCGATCCAGCGCTCCCGCTGGGTGGCGGCCTCGTAGAGCCGGGCGTTGCCGATGGCGATCCCCGCCTCGGTGGCCAGCACCCGGACCATGTGCACGTCGTAGTCGTTGAACTCCTCGCCGCCCCGCTTCTCCGCCAGGTAGAGGTTGCCGAAGATCTCGCCCTGCACCCGGATCGGGACGCCGAGGAAGGTCTTCATCGGCGGATGGTGCGAGGGGAATCCGGCCGACCGGGGATCCTTCGTGAGGTCGGCGAGCAGCACCGGGTCGGGATGCCGGATCAGCGCCCCGAGCAGGCCCCGCTTGCCGTCCGGCCGGTGCCCGATCAGCCGGGCCTGCTCGGCGGACATGCCGTGGGTGACGAAGTCGGAGAGTCCGCGGCCCTCGGTGTCGACCACCCCGATGGCCGCGTAGCGGGCATCGGCGAGCTCGGCCGCGGTCTCGCAGATGCGGTCCAGGGTGGAGTGCAGTTCGAGACCGGTACCGACCGAGCGCATGGCCTCCAGCAGTTGCGGTACGCGGGCGGTGAGCTCGGTGGACAGGCCCTGCAGACTCCGGGTGGCCTGAGTGGCGGCCTCCATCGGGTCCGGGGACTCCTGCGACTCCTGCACTGACATGCCCTTGAGCCTAATTAGTCCCTTTTACCGAGGAAAGTCGGCCGTCGGACAGGTCGGCGGGGCCGGCCACCGTGCCCGCCATGACCCCGGCGGCTCCGGCCGCGGCGAGATCGGCTTCCCGTTCCCGGTCCAGCAGCCTGCGCAGCGGCCCCTCGATCGCGGCCAGCTCCTCGTACGCCCCGCGCTGGACGATCCGCCCGGCGTCCAGGACCAGCACCTCGTCCACCTGCTCCAGCCCGGCCAGCCGGTGCGTGATCAGTACCGTGGTGCGGCCCTCGGTGGCGGCCAGCAGATCGGCCGTCAGGGCGTCCGCGGTCTCCGTGTCCAGGTGCTCGGCAGGCTCGTCGAGGACGAGTACGGGGAAATCGGCGAGCAGCGCCCGGGCCAGCGCGAGCCGCTGCCGCTGGCCGCCGGAGATCCGCTCGCCGTGTTCGCCGACCAGGGTGTCCAGGCCGTCGGGCAGCGCGTCCGCCCACTCCAGCAGCCGGGCCCCGGCCAGCGCCCGGCGCAGCTCCGGCTCGGTCGCGCCGGTCCGGGCCAGCCGCAGGTTCTCCCGTACGGAGCTGTCGAAGAGGTGCGCGTCCTGGGCGCACAGCCCGACGAACCGGCGCACCTCGTCGCTGTCCAGCGCGCGGGCGTCGGTCCCGCCCAGGGTGTAGGTGCCGTCCGACGTCTCCAGGAAGCGGAGCAGCAGCTGGGCGAGGGTGGTCTTGCCGGAACCGGACGGCCCGACCACGGCGATCCGCCGGCCGGCCTCCAGGGTGAGGTCGATGCCGTGGACCGCGTCCCGTTCCTGGCCGGGGTACCGGGCGGTGATCCGGGCGAGCCGCAGCGGGAACGGGGAGGCGGGCGCGGGCTCGGCCCGGTCCGGCTCGGTGACCGGCACCGGCGCGTCGAGCACCTCGTACACCCGCTCGGCGCTGCGGCGGACCCGCTGGCGGTACTGGACGGCGAGCGGCAGCCCGGTGACGGCCTCGAAGGCGGCCAGCGGGGTGAGCACCACCACGGCCATGGCCACGCCGGACAGCCGGCCGTCGGCCACCGCCGAGGCGCCCGCCACGGCGGCGAGCACCACGGTGATCCCGCACACGAGCGCGGACAGGCCGCTGCCCAGTCCGGTGGCGGCGGCGCCCCGGGCCGCGATGGCGGTGAGCGTACGGTCGCTCTCCCGCACCTGTGCCTTACGGCCGGCCAGCGCGCCCGCGACGGTGAGCTCGGCGGTGCCGGACAGCAGTTCCGCCACCCTGGTGGCGAGTTCGCCCCGGGCGGGCGCGAGCCGCCGCTCGGCCCGCCGGGCCACGGCTGCGCCGATCAGGGGGATACCGACGCCGGCGGTGAGCAGGCCGAGTGCCAGTACGGCCCCGGCCTCGGGCAGCAGCCAGCCGGTGAACGCCACGGAGCCGGTGCCGACGAGGAGCGCGGTGCCGACCGGCAGCAGCCAGCGCAGCCAGTAGTCCTGCAGGGCGTCGGCGTCGGCGACGAGCCGGGCCAGTAGATCCCCGCGGCGCTGCTCGCGCAGTCCGGCCGGGGCGATCTGCTCCAACCGCCGGTACACGGAGACCCGCAGGTCGGCGAGCATCCGCAGGACGGCGTCGTGGGAGACGAGCCGCTCGGCGTACCGGAACACCGCCCGCCCGATGCCGAAGGCACGGGTCGCCGTGACGGCCATCATGAGGTAGAGCACGGGCGGCTGTTGGGAAGCCCGCGAGATCAGCCAGCCGGACACGGCCATCAGGCCCACGCTGCAGCCGACGGCCAGCGCCCCGAGCAGCAGACCCAGCCCGAACCGCCCGCGCGAGGCCTGCGCGGCCGCCCGGACCCGCCGGAGCGGATTCCGCCCCGCGCCCGCTGCCCCCGGACCGCCGAAGCCGGCTTCCGCGCCCTCGGCTCCGCACTCCGGGCCGCCGGAGGGTGCGGCGGCCGGCTCACCGGCCGGCCCCTCGGCCTCCGCCGACGGACCCAGGATCCAGGCCCCGGGATCCGAGACCGTTCCCCGCCCGGCACCGGCTTCGCCGGCCGCGTCCGGGGCCTGCCCCGCAGGAACAACACCAGGAACAACACCAGGAACCGGACCAGGGACCGGCTCCGCCAAGGCAGGCGATGCCGTTTCCAGCCGCACCACCCGGTCCGCGACCGCGAGCAGCGCCGGCCGGTGCACCACCAGCAGGACGGTGCGGCCGGCGGCGAGCCGCCGTACCGCGTCCACCACGCCCGCCTCGGTCTCGCCGTCCAGCGCCGCCGTCGGCTCGTCCAGCAGCAGCACCGGCCGGTCCGCCAGGAAGGCGCGCGCCAGCGCGAGCCGCTGCCGCTGCCCCGCCGACAGCCCGGCCCCGCCCTCGCCGAGCACCGCCCCGGTACCCCGCGGCAGCGCGGACACGAACTCCCAGGCTCCCGCGTCCCGCAGGGCCGCGACCACGGCCTCCTCGGACGCGTCCGGGCGGGCCAGCCGTACGTTCTCGGCGATCGTGCCCGCGAACAGGTGGGGCCGCTGCGGCACCCACGCGATCCGGGACCGCCAGTCCTCCAGGGCCCCGGGCGAGAGCTCCGCCAGGTCGGCACCCCCGGCCCGCACCCGCCCCTCGGTCGGCGCCACGAACCCCAGCAGCACCGAGAGCAGCGTGGACTTGCCCACCCCGCTCGGTCCGGTGAGCGCCACGCACTCGCCGGGCCGGACGGTGAGGGTGACCGGCCCGGGCGAGGTCTCCGCCCGGCCGGGGTACCGGACGGCCACGCCCTCGACGGACAGGTCCACCGGCCCGGCCGGTACCGCTCCGGAGCCGCTGCCTCCAGGCAGCGGGGTCTCGAGGACTTCGAAGATCTCCTCCGCGGCCGCGAGTCCTTCCGCCGCCGCGTGGTACTGCGCGCCCACCTGCCGCAGCGGCAGGTACGCCTCCGGAGCCAGGATCAGGATCACCAGGCCCGTGTACAGATCCAGCTCGCCGTGGACCAGCCGCATCCCGATCGTCACGGCCACCAGCGCCACCGACAGGGTGGCGAGCAGCTCCAGCGCGAAGGAGGACAGGAACGCGATGCGCAGGGTCCGCAGGGTCGCCCGCCGGTACTCGGCGGTGATGGTGCGGATCGCTTCGGCCTGCGCCTTGGCCCGGCCGAACACCTTCAGCGTGGGCAGTCCGGCCACCACGTCGAGGAAGTGCCCCGACAGCCGGGAGAGCAGCCGCCACTGCCGGTCCATCCGGCCCTGGGTCGCCCAGCCGATCAGGATCATGAACAGCGGGATCAGCGGCAAGGTGACCACGATGATGGCCGCCGACACCCAGTCCTCGGTGACGATGCGGGCCAGCACCGCCACCGGGACCACTACGGCGAGCCCCAGCTGGGGCAGGTAGCGGGAGAAGTAGTCGTCGAGCGCGTCGACGCCCCTGGTGGCCACCGCCACCAGCGAACCGCTGCGCTGCCCGCTGAGCCAGCCGGGCCCCAGGTCCGCGGCCTGCTCCAACAGCCGGCCGCGGAGCTCCGACTTGACCGCCGCACTGGCCCGGTGTGCGGCCAGTTCGGTCAGCCAGGCCACCAGGCCGCGCCCCAGCGCCACCGCCGCCAGGAGCAGCAGGGGCGTCCGGAGCGCGTCCCCGTCGAGGCCCCGCTCGAAGGCCCCGACCACGATCTCGGCGAGGAGCATCGCCTGGCCGACGACCAGCCCCGCCCCGGCCAGGCCGAGTGCCACCACCGCGCCGAGGAACATGCGGGTGGAGCGGGCGTACCGGAGCAGGCGCGGGTCGATCGGTTTCACGTGAAACATGCCCCCTTGGCAGGAGTCAGTGGGCTTGGGCTTCGGCGATGTGCTGAGTGCCGATCCGCTTGCGGAACACCCAGTAGGTCCAGCCCTGGTAGAGGAGCACCAGCGGAGTGGCGATGCCCGCGCACCAGGTCATGATCTTCAGCGTGTACGGGCTGGACGAGGAGTTGGTGACCGTCAGGTTCCACGCCTCGTTCAGCGAAGAGGGCATCACGTTCGGGAAGAGCGTCAGGAACAGCATCGCGACCACGGCGGCGATGGTGACTCCGGACAGCGCGAACGACCAGCCCTCCCGCCCGGCGAGGTTGGCGCCGAGGGCGCCGACCAGGGCGAGCACCGCGACGACCATCGCGGCGAGGCTCGTCCCGTCGCCCTTGGACACCTGCGTCCAGATCAGGAAGACCAGGGCCAGCACTGCGGTGACCGCGCCCAGCCCGGTGGCGAGCTTCCGCGACCGGTCCCGGATCTCACCCACCGTCTTCAGCGAGGTGAAGACCGCGCCGTGGAAGGTGAAGAGGGTGAGGGTGACCAGGCCGCCGAGGATCGAGTAGACGTTCAGCAGGTCCCAGAGGGTGCCGACGTACTCCATGTCCTGGTCGATCTTCACGCCCCGGGTGATGTTGGCGAAGGCCACGCCCCAGAGGAAGGCGGGGATCAGCGAGGTCCAGAAGATCGCGCGTTCCCAGTTGGTCTGCCACTTCTCCTCGGGCCGCTTGGCCCGGTACTCGAAGGCGACCCCGCGGATGATCAGGCAGATCAGGATGATCAGCAGCGGCAGGTAGAAGCCGGAGAACAGGGTGGCGTACCACTCCGGGAAGGCGGCGAAGGTGGCACCACCGGCGGTGAGCAGCCAGACCTCGTTGCCGTCCCAGACGGGTCCGATGGTGTTGATCAGGACCCGCTTCTCGGTGCGGTCCCGGGCCAGCAGCTTGGTCAGGACGCCAACACCGAAGTCGAAGCCCTCCAGGAAGAAGTAGCCGATCCACAGGACGGCGATGAGCACGAACCAGACGTCGTGGAGTTGCATGGTGTGGTCTCCTCAGCCTCAGTACGAGAAGGCCATCGGCCGGTCGGCGTTCTTGTCGTCGCCGCCGATCTTGGTGGGCGGGTTGAGGTCGGACTCGGTGAGCTCGGGCGGGCCGGCCTTGACGTACTTCACCATCAGCCGTACCTCGATGACCGCGAGCACGGCGTAGAGCAGGGTGAAGCCGATCATCGAGGCGAGCACCTCTCCCTGGGAGACGTGCGGGGACACCGCGTCCCTGGTGCGCAGCACTCCGTAGACCACCCAGGGCTGGCGGCCCATCTCGGTGAAGATCCAGCCCCAGGAGTTGGCGATCAGCGGGAAGCCCATCGTCCAGAGGGCGACGATCCAGTACAAGCGGCCGAACTTCGGACTCAGCGCCTTGTTCTTGAAGAGGACGAGGTTCGGGACCTCGTCCTCGCCGGTACGCAGGGCCGGCGGCAGCAGGAACTTCTTGCGGGTCAGCCAGAGCCCGAGCATGCCGAGGGTGAGCGAGGCCATGCCGAAGCCGATCATCCAGCGGAAGCCCCAATAGGCGACCGGGATGTTGGGGCGGTAGTCCCCGGGGCCGAACTTCTCCTGCTCGGCCTTGTTGACGTCGTTGATGCCCGGGACGAACGAGGTGAAGTCGTCGTTGGCCAGGAAGGACAGCAGTCCCGGGATCTCCACCGCGACCTTGTTGTGGCCCTTGTCGACATCGCCGTACGCGAAGATCGAGAACGGCGCGGGCGCCTCGCCGTCCCAGAGCGCCTCGGCCGCGGCCATCTTCATCGGCTGCTGCCTGAACATGACCTTGGCGAGCAGGTCGCCGCTGATGGCGGTGCCCATTCCGGCGATGATCAGGGTGATCAGGCCCAGCCGCAGCGAGGTCCGCATGACGGGTACGTGCTTCTTCCGCGCCAGGTGGAAGGCGGAGATGCCGACCATGAACGCGCCGCCGACCAGGAAGGCGGCCGTGATGGTGTGGAAGAACTGGGTGAGCGCGGTGTTCTGGGTGAGCACCAGCCAGAAGTCGGTGAGCTCGGCCCGCCCCCGCTCCTCGTTGATCCGGTAGCCGACCGGGTGCTGCATCCAGGAGTTGGCCGCGAGGATGAAGTACGCGGACAGGACGGTGCCGATGGACACCATCCATATGCAGGCCAGGTGGATCTTCTTCGGCAGCTTGTCCCAGCCGAAGATCCACAGGCCGATGAAGGTCGATTCGAAGAAGAAGGCGATCAGCGCCTCGAAAGCCAGCGGGGCTCCGAAGACGTCACCGACGAACCGCGAGTAGTCGGACCAGTTCATGCCGAACTGGAACTCCTGGACGATGCCGGTGACGACACCCATCGCGATGTTGATCAGGAAAAGCCTGCCCCAGAACTTGGTGGCCTTGAGGTACTTCTCCTTTTCGGTGCGCACCCAGGCGGTCTGCAGGCCGGCGGTCAGCGCGGCGAGCGAGATCGTGAGGGGAACGAAGAGGAAGTGGTAGACGGTGGTGATGCCGAACTGCCAGCGCGCCAATGTCTCCGGCGCCAAAGCTAGGTCCACGTCGTCTTCTCCTTACATTCGCCGTGGTCACAGCGGGCAGACTGCCTGGCGGGTTCCTCCCATACGGGGAGAAGCAGGACACGCTTGTGAACGCGTTCACATTCACAAGCAATTATGACGCACGCCCTCTTCGATCATTCATCCGGGGGGTCCACCTCTAGCCAAGAAATTCAACAGAATGTTGAATATGGCCATGCAGATTCGTATCTCCTGGCCCGCGGGCCAGCTCACCGCCACCCTCGACGAGACCCCGACCACCAAGGCCCTCGCCGCCGCGCTGCCGCTCTCGGCCACCGCGAACACCTGGGGCGAGGAGGTCTACTTCGACACCGGCGTGTCCGTCGCGCTCGAGCACGACGCCCGGCAGGTCGTCGACCCCGGCACGGTCGCCTTCTGGACCGAGGGGGACGCGCTCGCCCTCCCCTACGGCCCCACGCCCATCTCACGCGGAGGCGAGAGCCGCCTGGCGAGCCCGTGCAACGTCCTGGGCTCCTTCGACGGCGACCCCCGCCTGCTGGCCACCGTCCGCGACGGCGACCCCATCCGTGTGGAACTGGCCTGACGCCGGTCCCACACGGACCTGAGCCGACTACAGCTCCTTGAAGAAGGCCTCCGCCGTATGCAGGAAGAGGTCGTTCGCCTCGGTCTCACCGATCGTGACCCGCAGGCCCTCGCCCGCGAAGGGCCGGACCACCACACCGGCCTTCTCGCAGGCCGCCGCGAACTCGGCGGTCCGCTCCCCCAGCCGCATCCACACGAAGTTCGCCTGGGTCTCCGGAACCACCGTCCAACCCTGCGCGAGCAGGGTCTCGTACACCCGGTTCCGCTCACAGACCAGCGAGCCGACCCGCCCCAGCAGCTCGTCCTCGGCACGCAGCGAGGCCACCGCCGCGTCCTGGGCGAGCTGGCTGACACCGAAGGGCACCGCCGTCTTGCGCAGGGCCGCGGCCACCGGCTCGTGCGCCACCGCGAAGCCGACCCGCAGGCCGGCCAGCCCGTACGCCTTGGAGAAGGTACGCAGCACCGCGACGTTCGGGCGGTTGCGGTACAGCTCGATCCCGTCCGGCACCTCGGCGTCCCGGATGAACTCCTTGTACGCCTCGTCCAGCACCACGAGCACGTCGGACGGCACGCGGTCCAGGAACCGCTCCAGCTCGGCCCGGCGCACCACGGTGCCGGTCGGGTTGTTCGGGTTGCAGACGAAGATCAGCCGGGTCCGCTCGGTGATCGCGTCCGCCATCGCGTCCAGGTCGTGCACATCGCCCGCGGTCAGCGGCACCTGCACCGGCGTCGCCCCGGAGATCCGGGTGATGATCGGGTACGCCTCGAAGGACCGCCAGGCGTAGATGACCTCGTCGCCCGGGCCGGCCGTGGACTGGATCAGCGACTGGGCCACGCCCACCGAGCCGGTGCCGGTGGCGATGTGCTCGACCGGGACGCCGAAGCGGTCGGCCAGCTCGTTCACCAGGCCGGTGCACGCCATGTCCGGGTAGCGGTTGAAGTTCGCCGCCGCCGCGACCGCCTGCTCCAGCACCCCCGGCAGCGGCGGATACGGGTTCTCGTTGGAGGACAGCTTGTAGGCCACGGGCCCGCCGGCGGCGGCGGGCTTCCCCGGCTTGTACGTGGGGATGCCATCCAGCTCGGCGCGCAGCTTCGGGCTCTTCTCGCTCACCGCAGGTCCTCCTCGACCTTCCCGTGCAACTCAATACTGCTCACCTTATGAGGATTCCGCCCGCCCGAAAACGGCGGGCGCCAGGAAAGAGGGGGAGCGCGCACATATATGCACGCGCCGGTGGCCCGCGCCGTGGCGCGCGTCCCTCGTACAGGTGAGTTGAGACCAGTCCGAGACCTCACCGACTTGGCATGCCCGTCACCGACGACAAGCGGCCTCATTACCCACAGCAAACAACTTCCTTCATTTCCAAGGTCATTCGGGGTGGCGAACCATGCAGAATCGTGCCTGTCAACGCGTGCATATGCATCCGGACCAGCCACCCCGCCGAGCCCTACTATCGGCTCGCCATGACAGCAGCAGGGAAGCATCAGGTGAGCCGGACCGAGACCACCCGGCGGGCCGCCGGCCGACAGGGCCGGGCCGGCATCAGGGACGTGGCGGCCGCGGCCGGCGTCTCGATCACAACCGTCTCCGACGCGCTCAATGGCAAGGGGCGGCTCCCGGACGCCACCCGCCGCCACGTCCGCGAGGTCGCCGACCGGCTGGGCTACCGGCCCTCCGCCGCCGCCCGCACCCTCCGTACCGGCAAGTCGGGCCTGATCGGCCTGACCGTGACGACGTACGGGGATGAACCTTTCACCTTCACCGAGTTCGCCTACTTCGCCGAGATGGCCAGGGCCGCCACCTCCGCCGCGCTCGCCCGCGGCTACGCCCTGGTCATCCTCCCCGCCACCTCCCGCCACGACGTCTGGTCCAACGTCGCCCTGGACGGCACCGTGGTCATCGACCCCTCCGACCACGATCCCGTCGTCACCGAGCTGGTCCGCCAGGGCCTCCCGGTCGTCTCCGACGGGCGCCCGGCCGGCTCCCTCCCCGTCACCGCCTGGGTCGACAACGACCACGAGGCCGCCGTACTCAACCTGCTCGACCACCTCGCCGCCGCCGGCGCCCGCCGCATCGGGCTGCTCACCGGCACCACCACCGACACCTACACCCGGCTCTCCACCACCGCCTACCTCAAGTGGTGCGAGCGCGTCGGCCAGGACCCCGTCTACGAGTCCTACCCCGCCCACGACCCGTGCGCCGGCGCCGTCGCCGCCGACCGGCTGCTCGCCCGGCCCGACCGGCCCGACGCCGTCTACGGCCTCTTCGACCCCAACGGCACCGACCTGCTGGCCGCCGCCCGGCGCTACGGCCTGCGCGTCCCCGACGACCTGCTGCTGGTGTGCTGCAGCGAGTCGACCGTGTACGCCAACACCGAGCCGCCCATCACCACCCTCTCCCTCAAACCGCGCCGGATCGGAACCGCCGTGGTGCAGCTCCTCATCGACGCGATCGAGGGCGTGGACACCGGCCGGCCGGTGGAGCAGGTGGTCCCGACCGAACTGATCGTCAGGACTTCTTCGCAGCGCAGGCAGCCCCGCACCACCGTCAGCCCGCCCCGCTCACCGGCCCGTGACTGAGGCAATTCGGGAGAAAATAGGCGGAAGGCCCGCTTCCGCCCAGGATTCACCACCCCTGGTGCGTCACAGAGCGCGAGCTGCATTCCTATGATGGGCGCACGACATCACGGACCCTCCGCGCCGGAGGGCAGGAGGGTCCGCAGGTGTACGGCAGCGCGACGGTGGTGGAGGGGTCGATGACTCAGGGGGCCGGTCAGGGACCCGTGATGCGGACGGACACGCTGCGGGACTTCCGGGTCCCCGCCGTCCCGGCCGTCGCCGAGGCACCCGTGTACGGCGAATACCCCGCCTATTACGAGGACACCGCACCCGTACCGCCTGCCGTGCCGCCGGCCGCCCCGGCGGCCGTCCCGGCGGCCGTCCCGCCGCAGCCCGGGTACGCGCCCTCGTACGACGACCAGGGCGACCGGGGGAGCGGCCCCGCCGACCACGAGGACCCCGACGGCTACACCCCGACCCAGCGCGACCTCCCCGTCATCGGCCGCGGCGCGGCCGGCGGCCCCGGGGACACCGTCCAGGTGCAGTACGTCCCGCAGGACGCCCCGGACGCCGGCCCCGGCCCGCTCTACGTCGTCGGCGACGTCCACGGCTACCTCGACGAGCTCGTCACCGAGCTCCGCGCCCAGGGCTTGATCGACGCCGACGGCCACTGGTCGGCCGGCACCGCCCGGCTCTGGTTCCTCGGCGACTTCACCGACCGCGGCCCGGACGGCATCGGCGTCATCGACCTGGTGATGCGGCTCTCCGCCGAGGCCGCCGCCTCCGGCGGTTACTGCAAGGCCCTGATGGGCAATCACGAACTGCTGCTCATCGGCGCCAAGCGGTTCGGCGACACCCCCGTCTCCTCCGGCGCCGGCACCGCCACCTTCCAGGCCGCCTGGCTGCTCAACGGCGGCCAGCGCACCGACATGGAGCGACTGGAGGACGTCCACCTGCAGTGGATGTCCCGGCTGGACGCGGCGGCACTGGAGGACGGCCACCTGCTGCTGCACTCGGACACCACCGCCTACCTCGACTACGGCAGCTCCATCGAGGACATCAACGACCGGATCCACGAGCTGCTCAACCTCAACGACGCGGACGAGACCTGGGACCTGTTCCGCAAGTTCACCAAGCGGTTCGCCTTCCGCGACCAGGAGACCGGACCCGTCGAGGTCCGCAAACTGCTGGACACCTACGGCGGCCGACGCGTGGTGCACGGGCACAGCCCCATCCCCTACCTGCTGGGCGAGGTCGGCACCGAGGACGGCGACGAGAGCCGCGGACCGGAGACCGTCGTCGGCCCGCACGTGTATGCGGACGGGCTGGCCATCGCGATGGACGGCGGGGTCACCATGGCCGGGAAACTCCTGGTCGTACAACTTCCGCTGAACGACTGATGGTTGTTATTTCCTGAAAGCCCCTGTCAGAGGGTGCCGCGGTCGCTCTACCATCGCTCTATCCGTAGCAGGCTCTCCTCCGTTTGTGCCGGCCGCCCGGTGGACACACGGGCAACACCGGCCCCTGCGGAGCATCGGGGGATGCACATGACCAGCGCTGGGCACCTGCTGAACGAAGACCGCCCGGAGTTCGCACGACTCCTCGACGAAGTGCTGCGCACCGCACACGAACGGCCGGAGCTCGCCCTGGTGGGCGAACGGCTCAACGCCGAGCAGCTGCGCACGATGGCGATCAACGCCAGCGTGCTGCTGACCACCGCGGCCTCCCCCGAGTACGACCACTACGTGAAGGTACGAGGAGAACTGCGCGAGGCGTCCCTGGCCGCACACTCGGCGGCGGCGGCGGACGTCGCGGCGGACGGCCCGGCCGGGGCGGGGGTCAGCGCGATGATCGCGGTACTGGCGCCCGTACTGGCCGGCACCGCCATGGTGATCTTCCTGCTGGTGGGCTACATCCTGAAGATGATCGAGCCCCAGCCGGCCTTCGCCGAAACCATCATCACCACCGGCTGGCTGTTCGGCGCGCTGACCGCCGTGGCCCTGCTCTGCGCTGCGGCCGGGCTGCTGGTGACGGCCGTCCGCAACCGGGCCACCGAGGTGGCGGCCGACAGCGGGGACACGGTGCCCGACGAGGTGTCGCGCGCCCGCGAGGCCTGGCGGCTCGCGCTGCTGGAGCGGGGCATCATGCCGTTCCTGCGCGATGCCCTGGCCGATCCGGGGGCGGCGGGCCTTCCGGTGCCGCACACGCCGAGGGCCGGGCGCATCCCCGATCTGGGGTACACCCGGCCCGATTTCACCAGCCCGGGACCCACCTCGCAGGGGTCCCGGCCCGGCTACACGGCTCCGGACTTCACCAGCCCGGACTTCGGCGGCCCGGAACGCGAGCCGGAGTAGCCTGCCGGCTCGGCGCCGCCTTTACTTCAGTGCTTCACCGTGGGCGGCGGGGGCGGCGGGTCGCCCGGGTTCGGCTGGACGGCCGGGTCGTCCCACACCCCGTCGCATTCGAGTTCGTTCTCACCCGGGTCGACGTTGCAGAAGGTCTCCCAGATCACACCTCCCGTCGTGACCACCTCGATCACCAGCCGGTTGGCCTGGTGGCCGATGGAGATCGCGCAGGCGCCGGACGGGAACCTGCCCTGCGGATTGAGGGTGAGGTCGTACCAGGTCCAGGGCCCCACCGTGACGTTCTGAACCTCGCGGATGCCGGCGTACGCGTTGCCGTCGCCGGGGAGCACCGCCTTGAACTCCCGGTCGTTGTTGTCCCGTACGGAGTCGATGTCCACACAGGCGCCGTCGCCCTTGGGACCGCGCGGTCCCGGCGGGCCGGGCGGGCCGACCAGGCACTTCGCCTTCTTGGGCGGGTCGGCCGTGGCCTTCCCCTTCTTCTCCGGCCCGTTCATGACCGGCTCGCACTCATCGTGCCCGTCGGCCGGGCTCGCCTGCGTGACCGGCGGCCGGAACCCCGGCACGGCCGCCATCGCGGGGGTGGTGATCCCTGCCAGCACCAGCGCGGCCGTTGCGAGGGTGCCACCCGTCAGCCGGGCCGCCCGTCTGGGCAACAGGCCGGTGAAAGTTCTGCTCGTCCTGCCTTCAGGACTCATGCGCCGCTCCTTGCGACAACCGGAAAACCGGATCGGATGATGCTCAGGAAGTCGGACAGCACTTCCGGGGCCATCCTGAGGACCACCGCCACCGCCGCGGCGCCGCCTCGCCCGTTTGTCAGCGGATCGGCCCATCACCGGCCCCCCACTTGGGTGCCCGGCGGTGCCACGCGGCCCGGCCCGGAACACGATCCGTCGGGCTCCCCCTAGCGGTCCGCGGCCGGCCGGCGCCGCTGGGCCGGGTCGGTCAGGGCGGTGGGCCGCCAGGCGCCGTCCGCCTGGTACAGGTTCGTGCCCGGCGGCACGATCTCGTCGATCCTGTCCAGGGTCTCGTCGTCCGGCACCACCGACACGCCCTTCACCAGGGATTGCATCTGCTCCATGGTGCGCGGCCCGATGATCACCGAGGTGACCGCCGGATGCACGAGCGGGAAGGCGACGGCGAGCTCGGGGAGGGTGCATCCGATCGCCTCCGCCACCTCGATCAGCCGCCCGGCGGCCTCAAGCTTCGCGAGGTTGCCGGGCACGGCGGGGTCGAAGCGCCCCGGCGTCAGTGCTGCCCGCCCGCTGGTCAGGTCGACCTCCCGGCCCGGCCGGTACTTTCCGCTGAGGAACCCGGAGGCCAGCGGACTCCAGGTCAGCACGCCCATCCCGTACCGCCGGGCGACCGGGAGCACGTCCTTCTCCACCCCGCGCGCGAGGATCGAGTACGGCGGCTGCTCGGTCCGGAACCGCGGCAGGGCGCGCCGCTCGGACACGTGGTGCGCCTCGGCGATCTCCTCGGCGGGGAAGGTGGAGCAGCCGAAGGCGCGGATCTTCCCCTCGCGCACGAGGTCGCCGAGCACACCGAGGGTCTCCTCGATGTCCGTCCGGGGGTCGGGCCGGTGCACCTGGTACAGGTCGATCCAGTCCGTACCGAGCCGGGTGAGGCTCTCCTCCACGGCCCGCACCAGCCAGCGCCGCGAGTTCCCGCTCCGGTTGCGGCCCTCGCCCATCGGGAAGTGGCCCTTGGTGGCGAGCACGACGTCCTCGCGCCGGCCCTTGAGGGCCTTGCCGACGATCCTCTCGGACTCTCCGGCGGAGTACATGTCGGCGGTGTCCACGAAGTTGATGCCCTCGTCGAGCGCCGCGTGGATGATCCGTACGCAGTCGTCGTGGTCCGGGTTGCCGACCGCGCCGAACATCATCGTGCCGAGGCAGTGCACGCTCACCTCGATGCCGGTCCCACCCAGGTTTCTGTATCGCATCGTCATACCGGCGCACCCTAAGAGCTGGAGTGCACTCCAGCTCAAGCCCCAAAAAAAATGAGCCGGGAACGGGCCGGCCCGCGACTCCCCCCATGAGGTCGCGGGCCGGCCCGTCCGCCGGGCTCGGTCCGTCCGCGCGGTCAGTCCGCCAGCGGCAGGTAGACGCGGTTGCCCGCGGCCGCGAACTCGGCCGACTTCTCCGCCATGCCCGCCTGGATCTCGTCCGCCTTCAGGTCCCCGCCGTGCTCGCGGCGGATGTCCTGGGAGATCTTCATCGAGCAGAACTTCGGGCCGCACATGGAGCAGAAGTGCGCCGTCTTGGCCGGCTCGGCCGGGAGCGTCTCGTCGTGGAACTCACGGGCCGTGTCGGGGTCCAGGGCCAGGTTGAACTGGTCCTCCCAGCGGAACTCGAAGCGGGCGTCCGACAGGGCGTCGTCCCACTCCTGGGCACCGGGGTGGCCCTTGGCCAGGTCCGCCGCGTGCGCCGCGATCTTGTACGTGATGACGCCGGTCTTCACGTCGTCGCGGTTGGGCAGGCCCAGGTGCTCCTTGGGCGTGACGTAGCAGAGCATCGCCGTGCCCCACCAGGCGATCATCGCGGCGCCGATGCCCGAGGTGATGTGGTCGTACGCCGGGGCGACGTCCGTGGTCAGCGGGCCCAGCGTGTAGAACGGGGCCTCCTCGCAGATCTCCTGCTGGAGGTCGATGTTCTCCTTGATCTTGTGCATCGGGACGTGGCCCGGGCCCTCGATCATCGTCTGGACGTTGTGCCGCTTGGCGATGGTGTTGAGCTCGCCCAGCGTCTTGAGCTCGGCGAACTGCGCCGCATCGTTGGCGTCCGCGATCGAGCCGGGTCGCAGGCCGTCACCGAGGGAGTAGGTGACGTCGTACGTCGCGAGGATGTCGCAGAGTTCCTCGAAGTTCGTGTAGAGGAAGTTCTCCTTGTGGTGCGCCAGGCACCAGGCGGCCATGATCGAGCCGCCGCGGGAGACGATGCCGGTCTTGCGGCGGGCGGTCAGCGGCACGTACGGCAGCAGCACGCCGGCGTGGACCGTCATGTAGTCGACGCCCTGCTCGGCCTGCTCGATGACCGTGTCCTTGTAGATCTCCCAGGTCAGGTCCTCGGCCTTGCCGTCGACCTTCTCCAGGGCCTGGTAGAGCGGCACGGTGCCGATGGGGACGGGGGAGTTGCGCAGCACCCACTCGCGGGTGGTGTGGATGTTGCGGCCGGTAGAGAGGTCCATGACCGTGTCCGCGCCCCAGCGGGTCGCCCAGGTCATCTTCTCCACCTCCTCCTCGATGGAGGAGGTGACGGCGGAGTTGCCGATGTTGGCGTTGACCTTCACCAGGAACCGCTTGCCGATGATCATCGGCTCGATCTCCGGGTGGTTCACGTTGGCCGGCAGCACTGCGCGCCCCGCCGCGATCTCCTCGCGGACGACCTCGGGGGAGACGTTCTCGCGGATCGCGACGTACTCCATCTCCGGGGTGATCTCGCCCCGGCGGGCGTACGCGAGCTGGGTGACGGCCTGGCCGTCGCGGCCCCGGCGGGGCAGGCGGGGGCGGCCCGGGAACACCGCGTCGAGGTTCTTGAGGCCACCGCGGGGCGAGGTGTGCTTGATGCCGTCGTCCTCGGGGCGGACCGGACGGCCGGCGTACTCCTCGGTGTCACCGCGGCCGATGATCCAGTTCTCGCGGAGCGGCGCGAGCCCGCGCCGTACGTCGGTCTCGATCTGCGGGTCGGTGTACGGGCCGGACGTGTCGTACAGCGTGACGTCCTGGCCGGTGGTCAGGTGGACCTGGCGAACCGGCACCTGGATGTCGGGGCGGGAGCCCGTGACGTATCCCTTGTGCCAGCCCGGCTTGCGCTCTTCCCGACCGACCTGGCCGTCCCGGCCCTCCTGGCCGTCCTGGCTGGTGGCAGGCGTGCGTGCATCCTGAATGGTCATGAGACCTAATCTCCCTACGCCGGCATTACCCGGTAACAGGTTCGGCGGTCGACGCAGCCTCCTCCCGTACGTGCGTACGGTGATCAGCGCCCTCTCAGCCCGGTGCTCCGAGCTCCCGCGTTGTGCAAAGTAGCCCCCACGCTAGCGTCATCTGTGGCGTGCTGAACAGTGGGCCCCCTCATCTCTTGCGATGATCAGCCCGTGACGTCCTTGCCGCAGCCCCCCACCGGTCCCACCGAACCCACAGGTAACTCCGACCCGTCCGGCCGCGGTGATCACGGCCTCCACGGGCACGGGAACCATGGGCACAGTCATGGGCACAGCCACGGCCACGGACCGGCGGCTCCCGTCTCGAAGCACCTGCGCAAGGTCATCGCCGCCGTGCTGATCCCCTTCGCCACCGCCGTCCTGGTCGGCCTGGTGGTGCTGTGGCCGGGCGGCGCACCCGCCCACGAACGCACCGGGGTCGGCTTCGACCGCCAGACCCAGCAGGCCGCGGTCGTCGCCCTGGAGACCGTCGACTGCGCCTCGGTCAACGCCGCGCAGGTGCCGCCCACCGGGGACACCTCCACTCCTCAGGGCCGTGAAGCGCAGGCCAGGCAGAACGGCCAGTGCAAGAAGGCCACCGTCGAGATCGGCACCGGCCCGGACAAGGGCCGCACCTTCGTCGAGATCGTCCAGCCGGGTGCGCCACGGCAGCTGGAGCACGGGCAGGGCGTGGTCGTCGCGTACGCGCCGGACGCCCCGCGCGACCTCCAGTACTCCGTGATCGACGTGAACCGGAAGCTCCCGATGGCGCTGCTCGCAGGCATCTTCGCCATTGCGGTGGTCGCGGTGGGACGGCTGCGCGGGCTGTTCGCACTGATCGCACTGGCCGTCAGCTTCGGCATCCTGACCCTGTTCATCCTCCCGGCCATCCTCCAAGGTTCGAACCCGCTGGTCGTCGCGGTGGTCGGGGCCAGCGCCATCATGCTGATCGCGCTCTACATGTGCCACGGCCTGACCGCGCGTACCTCGGTCGCTGTCCTCGGCACACTGGTCTCGCTGCTTCTGATCGGGCTGCTGGGCTCGCTGTTCATCGACTGGGCGTTCCTGAGCGGCAACACCGACGACAACACCGGGCTGATCCACGGGCTCTACCCGGACATCGACATGAGCGGCCTGCTGCTCGCCGGCGTGATCATCGGATCGCTCGGCGTCCTCGACGATGTGACGGTCACTCAGACCTCGGCGGTCTGGGAGCTCCACCAGGCCGACCCGTCGATGGGACCGCGCGCGCTGTACCGGGCGGGCATCCGGATCGGCCGCGACCACATCGCATCCGTGGTCAACACTCTGGTCCTCGCCTATGCGGGCGCGGCCCTGCCGCTGCTCCTGTTGTTCTCGATCGCGAACAGCAGCATGGGAACGGTGGCCAACAGCGAGCTGGTCGCGGAGGAGATCGTCCGGACCCTGGTGGGCTCGATCGGACTGGTGGCCTCGGTGCCGGTGACAACGGCGCTGGCGGCGCTGGTGGTTTCGGCCGACCGACCGGGTTCCCCGGCCGCCGGGCCGGCCGGGTCAGGGCCGGTCCGCGGCGGTCGGGGCCGCCGCCGCAAGCGCTGAAGGCACACACTGATCGCACGTGCGGCGCACGGGTGTGGTGGGGGTGAGGGCGCTCGGCGCTGGCACGCCGAGCAGTCGAGCGGTTGGTGCGCCGGGCCGGTCAGCCCGCGTTCTGCTCGTTCTGCTGCGCGCCGGCAAGGATCTTGCCGAGGGCCTCGTCGAGGTTCTCCTCGAAGTCGCCGAGGTTGCGCTCCTGACCGAGCGGCACGAGCCGGTCGGTCCGGTCGAGGAAGGCCACCAGCGGCGCGGCACCGGCCCTGAACAGCGCCCGGTCACCGCCGACCTGGAGCCGGATGTGGACATCGGACAGGTCCTCGGGATGGGTGGGGGCGATGTGCACATCGCCGTCACCGCACGGCTTGTTGATGCCGTCGAGGAGAAGCTCCCGGCCGAACGCCCAGGTCACGGGCGCATCGCCGGGAAGGTGGAAGGTCAGGCGTACGGCATAGGGGTCACGAGCTTCGTACCGGAGTTCCACCGGGATCCGGAACGAGAGCTCCTCGGAAACGAGGAAGCTCATCATGACCTCTGCCTGTACCGACTCGCGCATTGCCTACCCCGCAGTGATTGGAAGTGGCCAGGAATGGTCCCCCAAGGCCCTCTTGACAAGAGTGGTGGACGGGCTGGCAGATCACAAGGAGTGAGTTTTCAGATACTGATAGAGAAGGAGAGCGTACTCAACAGCGCGCCTACTTCACTCCGCAGCCGATCAACTGCACAGCGCAATCGGGCTTCCTGGTGCAGGGGAAGGGAAATGGCCATGGTCGCGGCGGCGTCACCCGCTGTAATCGGAATGGCTGCGCATACCGTGCCCAAGGCATATTCCTGTCGCTCGGTCACGGGTTGCATCCGCTCCATGGCGGAAATTCGTTGTTCCATCGCCCGCATGTCCTGGACTGTGTACGGGGTGACGGCTTCGACCGGGTGCCGGTCGTAATGGTCCCGGCGGGCCTTCTCGTCGAGCTGGCTCAGCAGGCACTGGCCGATGGCGTGCGCATGGCCGGTGGCGCGGAAGTCCGCCCATTCCTCACAGGCGGGATGGCCCGGGGTGTCGGCGACGCCGACCACCTCGATTTCACCCTCCCGGTACACCGCGAAGTAGACGGGGGCCCCGACCACGTCGCGGAAGTGGGCGAGCGAGTCGAGGATCATGCTGCGACGTTTCTGCTGCAGTCCACCGCCGGCCAGCCGCCCGGCAGCGTCCCCGAGCATGAAGACTCCGCTTTCCCGGCGCAAATAGCCCTCGTGGGTGAGCGTGCGCAGCAGGTGGTACGCGGTGGGAAGCGGGAGCCCGGCCTCGCGTGCCAGCTGTTTGGCAGGGGCTCCCTCGCTATGGGACCCCGCGGCTTCGAGCAGTCTCAGCGCCCGCTGCACCGAACCGATCAGCGTCGGTACAGCGGCATTGTGAACCGAAGACAAAGCTCACCCCCAGGCGTGGCGGCGGGCCTTGGGGGACCCGCCCTGCGGGGGCCGCCCCCGCTTGTGCCATGTCTCCTGGGGGTCGTGCTCGGCGGCTAACGACATAACCGCAGGTCAGAGCGGTGTTGCAGGTCGAGTGCCCAGGGTCGGCACAGATTGCCACTCTATCCGCCGATTCCCGTGGTGTGAGTGGTTTCGCACCTCACGTTCCCTCACCTGGGTTAATCCCGGGGGCTCCTGGGGCTGCCGAGCTCGGGGGGACTGACTACCAGTCGGTCGGGGACTTCGCGCCGCTGCCGGCCCCGGTGAACTTCTTGACCACGAAGACCAGACCGCCGACCAGGGCCACGAAGAGCAGCACCTGGAACGCGAAGCTGATGAGCGCACCCAGGATGCTGGTGATCACACCGCCGAAGACGAACAGAGCCAGCAGCGGAACCGCGACCCACTTCACCCACCAGGGCATGCCTGCGAATATCTGCCGGATGCCGTCCATGGCCTCGACCTCTTCCTCGTCCGTGACTTCCTGACCTCGATGCTAGGAGGAAGAGCGGCCCGTCAGGGGCCCGCGGGCCCCCGGAGTCCCCTGATCCGCCCCTTAGGGGGACAGGCCCCGGCGCGGGGTCAGGACTCCGGGTGAGGCCGCCGAAACCAGGGCTCCGGGATCAGGACTCCGGGATCAGGACTCCGGGTTCAGGACCCCGGGTTCAGGACTCCGGGGGTGAGAACACCACCAGCACCTTCAGGTCCTCGCTGATGTGGTGGAACTTGTGCGGCACCCCGGCCGGCACATAGACCACGCTGCCCCGGGCCACCGTCGTCGTCTCCTCCCCCACGGTGATGGAGGCCCGGCCGCTGACGACGAAGTACACCTCGTCCTGCCGGTGCGGGGCCTGCGGGTCGCTCTGCCCCGCATCGAGCGCGTACAGCCCCACGGACATGTTCCGTTCCCTCAGGAACTGCAGATACGCGCCCTCGTTCGCGATCCGCTCCGCCTCGAGCTCATCCAGCCGGAACGCCTTCATGCTCCTCGTGACCCTTTCTTCCGCTTCTCTGCAACGATCGGACTCATGACGAACTTCGTAGTCAAGACGCTCGCCAACGCGGCCGCCCTGGCCGTCGCCATCTGGCTGGTCGCCGGCATCACCCTGACCGGGGAGAACACCGGCCGCAAAGCCCTCACCCTGATCCTGGTCGCGCTGGTCTTCGGCCTGGTCAACCTGATCGTGAAGCCGGTGGTGAAGCTGCTGTCGCTGCCGCTGTTCATCCTCACCCTCGGCCTGTTCACCCTCGTCGTGAACGCGCTGATGCTGATGCTGACCTCCTGGCTGGCCGGCAAGCTCGACCTCGAGTTCCACGTCGACGGCTTCTGGACCGCCGTCATCGGCGCTCTGATCATCTCCCTCGTCTCCTGGGCCGTGAACCTCGCCCTCCCCGACAAGAACTGAGCGGGCTCGACGGCTTCGAGGAATGCCCGGACCTGGTCGAGGCCGCGAGCCCGGGGCTGCTGGAAGCCGTACGCCTGGCACTGAAGGAGCAGAACACGTGACCACCGCCCCCCTCGGCGACGGCACCCGGGCCGTCCGCGCCGGTCTCCCCGAACCCGTCAAGAACCGGCCCACCCTGCCCGGACCGGTCTTCGCCTCCCACTTCCACCTGCCCGGCGAGGTCGACGGCCCGTACACCTACGCCCGCGACAACAACCCGACCTGGACCCTGCTGGAGCGGGCCATCGGTGAGCTGGAGGCACCCCGCGCCGGCGCCGGCGAGTCCGCCGAAGTCCCGGAAACCGTCGTCTTCGCCTCCGGCATGGCCGCCGTCTCCGCCGTCCTGCTCTCCCAGGTGAGCGCCGGGGACACCGTGGTCCTGCCCGATGACGGCTACCAGGTGCTGCCGCTGGTCCGCGAGCAGCTCCAGGCGTACGGGATCCGGGTCCGCACCGCCCCCACCGCCGGTGACGCGCAGCTCGAGGTCCTCGACGGGGCCCGGCTGCTGTGGATCGAGTCGCCCTCCAACCCCGGGCTCGACGTCTGCGACATCCGGCGCCTGGCCGAGGCCGCACACGCGGGCGGCGCCCTGGTCGCGGTCGACAACACCCTCGCCACCCCGCTCGGGCAGCGGCCCCTGGAACTCGGCGCGGACTTCGCCGTGGCCAGCGGTACCAAGGGGCTCTCCGGCCACGGCGACCTGCTCCTCGGCTACGTCGCCTGCCGCACCCCGGAGCTCGCCGGGCGGATCCAGCACTGGCGCAAGATCGTCGGCGCGATCCCCGGCCCCATGGAGGCTTGGCTCGCCCACCGCTCGCTCGCCACCCTCCAGTTGCGCACCCACCGCCAGTGGGCCAACGCCCTGGCCGTCGCCGAGGCCCTCGCCGCCCGCGCCGACGTGTCCGGGCTCCGGTACCCGGGGCTGCCCGGCGACCTCTCGCACAAGACGGCCACCGGGCAGATGCACGGTTACGGGTCGGTGGTGTCCTTCACCCTCGCCGACCGCGGCCACGCCGAACGCTTCCTGCGGGCGCTGACCCTGGTCGAGGACGCCACCAGCTTCGGCGGCGTACGGTCCACCGCGGAGCGGCGCGGACGCTGGGGCGGGGACGCCGTGCCCGAAGGGTTCATCCGGTTCTCCGCCGGTGCCGAGGACACCGAGGACCTGGTCGCGGACGTGCTCCGGGCACTGGGCCGGGCGGCCGCCACGGAGGGTCCGGCCTCCGGCCACTGAGCCGGCGCACACCGCCGCCGATGGAGCCGGCGCGTTTCAGAACCGGAGTACTGGGCCACTCTTCTCCCATGACCGAACGTCCCGTCGTCAAACGCACCGCCCGCGCGATCCTGCTCGACGGTGATGACCTGATCCTGATCAAACGCACCAAGCCCGGAATCGACCCCTACTGGCTCACCCCCGGCGGCGGTGTGGAGCCTTCCGACGCCACCGTCGTCGACGCCCTGCACCGCGAGGTCCACGAGGAACTCGGCGCGAAGATCATCGATGTGGTGCCCTGTTTCGTCGACACCGTCGAGCACATCGCCGACGGCGGAGTGACCGGCTGCAAGGTGCAGCACTTCTTCGTCTGCCGGCTCGAATCGATGGATCCCAGCCTGCGCCACGGTCCCGAAGTGGAGCATCCCGAGGGCGAGTACGAGATCGTCCGGGTGCCCTTCAGCCGGGTGGGCATCGCCGCCGTCCACCTGGTCCCGTTGTCCCTGCGGCACTACCTCGACGGAAACATCGAGGGCGTCCGCGCCATGCACGCACCCGACCTGGGCTGAACCTCCTGGGGGAACCCCCGCGGCTGAGGGGCCTTGCGGCCCCTCAGCCCGCGACACCCGCCCCGGCCAGCTCCTCGACCGCATCGTGCCGGATCCGTTCCCTGGGTATACCGATCCGCTTCAGCGCGTCCACCCCGCTCCGGATCAGTCCCGGCGGGCCCGATATGAATGCGTCGTAGGAATTCCACGGCCCGTGCTCGCCGATCGCCTGCGGCAGCTGCCCGGCCAGCCCGTCGCCCACCACCGGCCGCACCGACAGCCACGGGTGCGAACGCTGTAGCCCCAGCAGGGTGTCCTTGTCGTACAGGTCGCTGTCCGACCGTGCCCCGAAGAACACCTCCACCGGGCGCCGTTCACCGTGCTCGGCCACATCCTCGATGAGCGCCTTGATCGGGGCGATGCCGGTACCGCCGCCCAGGCATAGCATCCCGTTGTCGGTGCTGTGGTCCACCACCATCGAACCGGCCGGCGGCCCCAGTCGCAGCACGTCCCCGGGTCTCGCGTGCCGGACCAGGGCGTTGGAGACCCAGCCCGCCGGAACCGCCTTGACGTGGAAGGACAACAGCCCGTCCGCGCGAGGCGCGGAAGCGAAGGAGTAGTGCCGCCACACCCGGGGCCACCACGGCGTCTCCAGGCTGGTGTACTGCCCCGCCAGGAACGGGTACGGCTGGTCGGGACGGACCGTCACCACCGCGATGTCGGCGGTCCGCAGATCGTGGGAGACCACCTCGGCCTGCCACCACGCCGGAGCGCGCTGCCCGTCCTGCGCCGCCGCATCGATCATGGTCTGGGAGATCGCCGTGTACGCCCGCACCCACGCGGCTTCCGTCTCCGGCCCCCAGGTCCGCTCCGCATACCGGGACAGGGCCCCGATCAGCGCTTCGCCGACCACCGGATAGTGGGCGGGCTGGGTGCCGTACTTGCGGTGGCCCGTGCCCAGCCGGCGCAGATAGGGACCGAGCACCTCCGGATTGTCGATGTGCTCGGCCGCCGTGAGCAGAGCCTTCAGCAGCCGGTCGCGCTGGGCGTCCATCGCCGCCGGGAACATCGACCGCACTTCGGGGTGGCCCGTGAACACCAGCGCGTAGAAGTAGGAGGTCACCTTGTCGGCAACGGGCGCTATCTCCGTGAGAGTGCGGCGGATGAGCACGGCATCGGGGGAGGGCTCCATGGCTTCGCAGCATGCCAGCCGGACCGGGGCCCTGTGGGCAATTGCGCAAATTCAGCGCATCGAACCCACTTCCCTCTTAAGATGTCTCAACTCCCGGGCGTGCCACATCCACCAGCCGGTACGCCTCCCGCAGATCGCGTCCTTCGTACACGTGCGTGGCGCGCTCCGCGAGATAGGGCCGCGCATTGACGGCCACCGAGATCGGCACGGCCTCGAAGAGCACGGCATCGGTCATCGAGTCCCCGTACGCCACACAGTCCGCGCGGCTCACCCCGAACCGCTCGCACAGCCGGTCCGCGACCTCCAGCTTGCCCTCCGGTGTGAGGATCCCGGCGACATCAACCGGCCGGGTGAACGGCACCTCCGGGAAGACCGAACCGTGTGCCGCGTGCGCGCCCCACTCGAGCAGCAGCTCCACGAAGAACGACGGGGACAGGGAGATCACCGCGCAGTACTCCCCGCGTTCCCTGATCTCCCGCCACACGTCCCGGATCCCCGCCAGCCACGGCGCTCCGTCGAAGGCGGCCCGCACATGCCTGGGCGTCAGCGCCGTCCACAGGGAGTGGACCCCCATCGCGAACTCCGGCGGGCCGATCTCCCGCGCGCTGAACGCCCGCTCCAGCTCGGCGATCTCCACCAGCAGGCCCAGTTGCCGGGACAGTTCCACGGGCGCAGCCGAGCCGTACATCAGGGTGCCGTCGAGATCGAAGAGGTGCAGGCGGGTCATAGCCATCGAGGCTAGTGGGTCCGTTTCACGTGAAACACCGTGTTTCACGTGAAACATCAAATCCCCTGGACGGCTTCCGGTCGATGATCCAGTCTGGGCCGGTGACACCATCACACCTCACCGACCAGCCGATCCGCCCGCTGACCGTGGACGATCTCGCCCGCTGCGCCGACCTCTCCGTGGACCGCGGCTGGCACCCCGAAGACCGCAAATGGGGGCTACTGCTCACCGCGGGCACCGGATACGGCATCGACGCACCCGACGGGCAGGGTCTTGCCGCCGCCTGCACCGTCACCCGCTACGGGTTCGCACCCGACTTCGCGGCCATCGGCATGGTCCTCGTCGCCGAACGCTACGCCCGCCAGGGCCTGGGCCGGCGATTGATGACCTACGTCTGCGACGACCTCCTCAAGGGCCTCCCCCTCACCCTGCACGCCACCCCCTACGGCCGTCCCCTCTACGAGGAGCTCGGCTTCACCACCGTCGGCCAGGCCGAGATGCTCCGCGGCAGCTTCCGCCCCGAGCCCGGCACCGACACCTCCCGGGTACGGCCCGCCACGGCCGCCGACCTCCCCGAGATCCTGCGCCGGGACCACGAGGTCCTCGGTACGGACCGGACCCATCTGCTCGCCCGCCTGCCGGCCTTCGCCGACCAGTTGCTGGTCGCCGAGAACGGCGCCGGTCTCCTCACCGGCTACGCCGCGGCCTGGCCCAATACCGACAGCGACGTCATCGGCCCGCTGATCGCCGCCGACACCGAGATCGCCAAGGCCCTGGTCACCGCCCTCGCGAGCGGCACCGATCGGCCCCTGCGCACCGATGTCGACGTACGCCACGAGGAACTGGTGAGCTGGCTGACCGCCCGCGGCCTGGAGTCGATCGCCCGCAACGCCGTCATGACCCGCTCGCTGCCCGCGCTGCCCGGCATCTGGACCCGCCGCTTCGCGCCCCTCACCGTCGCCGCCTGACCCGGCGCCAGAAGGAAAGACACCGCCGTGACCGACCTGGCCATCCGGCCCGCCACCGAGGACGACCTGCCCGAGATCGTCGCCATGCTCGCCGACGATCCGCTCGGGGCCACCCGCGAGTCCCCCGAGGACCTCACCCCGTACACGGCCGCGCTCCGGCGGATCGCCGAGGACCCCCATCAGCGCCTCGTGGTCGCCGTGCGCGGGGAACGCGTGGTCGGCACCCTGCAGCTCACCCTCGTTCCCGGACTGTCGCGCAAGGGAGCGACCCGGTCCATCGTCGAGGGCGTCCGCGTCCACGCCGAGGAACGGGGCAGCGGCCTCGGCACCCTGTTCATGGAATGGGCGATCGAGGAATCCCGCCGGGAGAACTGCTCTCTGGTCCAGTTGACCTCCGACGCCAGCCGAACCGACGCCCACCGCTTCTACGAGCGCCTCGGCTTCACCGCCTCCCACCTCGGTTTCAAGCTCCAGCTCTGACGCCGGCGGGCGGCCGCCGTACGATCCGAGGATGAGCAGCAGCCGCCCCGGGATCACCACGGCCGACCGCCGCAACCGGCTCGGAATCCGCCACCGGCTCGCCCCCTCGGCCCACGGGACCACCGTGGCCGAGGCGGCCGACGCCGTGGTCGCCCTGCACGCCACCGACGCCGCCACGATCTTCCTCTCCGTCCGGGCCCGCCTGACCGACACCGGCGCCGACACCGGACCCAGCGTCGGCTGCGGCACCGAAGCGATCGAGAAGGCGCTCTACGACGAGGTGGCCGTCGTGCGCCTGCTCAGCATGCGCAACACCCTGTTCGCGGTCTCCGCCGAACTGGCGCCGTATGTCGACTCCTCCACCGCCCGCGCCATCGCCGCCAAGGAGCGGCGCACCCTCGTTAAACACCTCCGGGAGGACGGCCGGGGCCTGGACGCCGCCTGGCTGGCCGAGGCCGAAGCGGCCGCCCTCGCCGCGCTCGACGCCCACGGACCCTCCACCGGCAGCCAGCTCTCCGCCGCCGTCCCCGCCCTGCGCCAGAAGATCACCGTCTTTCCAGGCAAGAAGTACGAGACCACCCAGGGGGTCGCCACCCGCGTGATCCGCCTGCTCGCCGCCGACGGCCGGATCCGCCGCGACCGCCCGCGCGGTACCTGGACCTCCAGCCAGTTCCGCTGGACCCACTGCGAACCCTGGCCGGCCCTGCCCGCTCCCGAGGCCCGCGCCGAACTCGCCCGCCGCTGGCTGTACGCGTACGGCCCGGCCACCGAGGCCGACCTCAAGTGGTGGACCGGCTGGACCCTCACCGAGACCCGCAAGGCGCTGGCCGCCGTCGGCCCCGACGAGGTCCTCCTCGAGGACGGCAGCACGGCAATGGTCGCCCCCGGGGACACCGGGCCCGTCCCGGCACCCGAACCGTGGGCCGCCCTGCTGCCCGGCCTCGACCCGAGCGGTATGGGCTGGGCCGACCGCGGTTTCCAGCTCGACCCCGCCCACCGGCCCGCCCTCTTCGACTACGCCGGCAACATCGGCCCGACCGTGTGGTGGAACGGCGAGATCGTCGGCGGCTGGGCCCAGCGGCCCGACGGCGAGATCGTCTGGCGGCTCCTCGGCGATCCCGGCAGCGAGGCCGAGCAGGCCATCGCCGCCGAAGCCGCCCGGCTCGGCGACTGGATCGGCGGCGCCCGGATCACGCCCCGCTTCCGTACCCCGCTCGAACGCGAACTCGCCGCCCCGTAGCCCCGTAGCCCCGGGCGGCGGGCTACCCGATGCCGCGCCAGCCCTCCGCGTCCACCCCGCCCGGTACCGGCGCCCCGCCGTCGTACGGAACCCGTGTGAACACGAACGAGCCCAGGTCCAGATGGCTCACCGCGCCGTCGGGCCGGCGCACCGCCCGCAGCGTCTCCCCCGAGTAATAGCCGTCCAACCCCGTCCATGTGCCGTCCCCCGCGGCCCGGAACCGGGCCGCCCGGCCCATGGCACCCAGCGGACTCAGCTCCAGCAGCCCCTCATGGGTCAGCCGCAGCGCGAACGGCGCCGTCCCCCAGTACCAGGGACCCACCAGGTCCAGGTCCGCCGGATCAGCCGCCCGCAACGGCCGCCACGGCTCCGGGATCCGCGGCTCCGCCTCCGCGACGATCCCCACCAGGTCCGCCGCAACGGTCCCCGGCGGCAGTCCCGACGTGCAGTTGGCCAGCACCACCGCGGCCACGTCGTCCGCCTCGCTGAACCACAGCCCCGCCACGAACCCCGGGACCGAACCCCCGTGGCCCGCCAGCAGCCGCCCGCCCGATTCCATCAGCTGCACGCCCAGCCCGTAGCCCCGCTCGGCGATCCCCTGCTCCGCCGGGGAAGCCGCCGTACGCATCTCACGCACCGACTCCGCGCCGAGCACCCGCTCGTCTCCACGGGCCAGGAACACCGCGAACCGGGCCAGGTCCCGCGTCGTCGACCACAGCTGGCCGGCCGCGGCCATCAGCCCCAGGTCCTCCACCCGCTCCGGCATCATCACGTCCGCCCACGGGTGCACCGCCCAGCCCCCCGCATGCGGCTGCTGGGGCTGCGCGCTCGTCCGCCGGAGCCCCAGCGGCTCCAGCACCTCGGCCCGCAGCGCCTCCTCCCACGAGCACCCGCGCACCGCCTCCACCAGCGAACCGAGCAGCGTGTAGCCGGGATTGGAGTAGTGGAACCGCTGCCCCGGAACGTGCCGGAACGGCTCCTTGCCCAACACGTCCGCGAGCGTCGGCCGCAGCTCGGCGGGGGTGCGCTCCCACCATTCGCCGGGCGTCTCCGCTGCCAGTCCCCCGGTGTGCGACAGCAACTGGCGGATCGTCACCTCGCCCACCCCGGTGCCCGGAAGATGCTTCTCCAGCGGATCCCCGAGCTCCAGCAGCCCTTCGTCCCGCAGCCGCATCACGAGCACCGCCGTGAACGTCTTGCTGATCGAGCCGATCCGGTACTGCACGGTGCCGTCCGGCCCGTGCCCGTCCATCATCGTCCGGGACCCTTCCCAGACGATCTCTCCACCCCGCGCCACGGCCGCCACCAGCGACGGCGACCGCCCCTCGGCCTGGGCCACCGCGATCCGGTGCAACAGCGCACGACGGGTGGAAGCGAGCAACTCGAAATCTGCGGGCACGTCAGTCATGCCCGGGATGCTACGTGTTGGCCATGTCCACGAACCGCGAATAATGACCTTGGAACGCCACGGTGATGGTCGCCGTCGGACCGTTACGGTGCTTCGCCACGATCAGGTCCGCCTCACCCGCGCGCGGGGACTCCTTCTCGTACGCGTCCTCACGGTGCAGCAGGATCACCATGTCCGCGTCCTGCTCGATGGAACCCGACTCACGCAGGTCCGAGACCATCGGCTTCTTGTCCGTACGCTGCTCGGGGCCACGGTTCAGCTGCGACAGCGCGATGACCGGCACCTCCAGCTCCTTCGCCAGAAGCTTGAGGTTTCGCGACATGTCCGAGACCTCCTGCTGACGGCTCTCGGGACGCCGCGAACCACCCGACTGCATCAGCTGGAGGTAGTCGATGACCACCAGCTGGAGATCGTTGCGCTGCTTCAGCCGACGGCACTTCGCCCGGATCTCCATCATCGACAGGTTGGGCGAGTCGTCGATGTAGAGCGGTGCCGCCGAGACGTCCGGCATCCGCCGGGCCAGCCGCGTCCAGTCGTCGTCCGTCATCGTGCCCGAGCGCATGTGGTGCAGCGCCACCCGCGCCTCCGCGGACAGCAGGCGCATGGCGATCTCGTTGCGGCCCATCTCGAGGGAGAAGATCACGCTCGGCAGGTTGCTCTTGATCGAGCAGGCCCGCGCGAAGTCCAGCGCCAGCGTGGACTTGCCCATGGCGGGTCGGGCCGCGATGACGATCATCTGGCCCGGGTGCAGACCGTTGGTCAGCGAGTCCAGGTCCGTGAACCCGGTGGGCACGCCCGACATCTGGCCGCTGCGCGAACCGATCGCCTCGATCTCGTCGAGCGCGCCCTCCATGATGTCGCCGAGCGGCAGGTAGTCCTCGGAGGTCCGCTGCTCGGTGACCGCGTAGATCTCGGCCTGGGCGCTGTTGACGATCTCGTCGACGTCCCCGTCGGCCGCATAGCCCATCTGCGTGATCTTGGTACCGGCCGCCACCAGCCGCCGCAGCACCGCCCGCTCGTGGACGATCTCCGCGTAGTACTCGGCGTTCGCCGCCGTGGGCACCGACTGCACCAGGGTGTGCAGGTACGAGGCCCCGCCCACCTTGGCGATCTCGCCGCGGCGGGTCAGCTCCGCGCCGACCGTGATCGGGTCGGCCGGCTCGCCCTTGGCGTACAGGTCGAGGATGGCCTGGTAGATCGTCTCGTGCGAGGGGCGGTAGAAGTCGTGGCCCTTGAGGACCTCGACCACATCGGCGATCGCGTCCTTCGACAGCAGCATGCCGCCCAGCACCGACTGCTCGGCGTCCAGGTCCTGCGGCGGGACCCGCTCGAAGCCGCCCCCGCCGTCCCAGGAGCCGCCCTCACGGCCCCGCTCGTGCTGCTCCTCGCCACGGCCGCGGCCTTCGCCCCGGCGCGGACGGGAGACCGGCAGACGGTCACCGGGACCGCTGTCGGCCCAGGGGTCGTCCATGGGCTCGGGGATGCTCACCGGGCCGCCTCCTCCCGTCCGCAACGCGGACCTCCCGTGCCACTCTTTCTACGACACGGCTCTGACATGTGGGGCACCCGGAACCGCGCTCGGCGCGTCGGGCAACGCACAACGGTAGGGCCGCGAGCGACGTCAGCCAATCTTGTTATCCACAGGCTGTGTGGATGAGATGTGGATGACGGGGCCGAAGCTGTGGGTAACTCGCTCCGGCCTGTGCACGGACCAGGGGACGGCGCTGTGGACAAAATCACCCGACCCACCCCGTTACCCACGCTGACCTGCGTTTTCTTCATCCACGGGCTGTGGGGGAGAAAATAATTCGACACTGTCTCAAGATCGCCCCAGACGAGCTGCGGAGAACTCCCAAGTCAGCGCCTCGGTAAGGGCCCATTAGCCATTGCATCCATTACCTGTGGAAGATTAGATTGGGCACATGACACAGGCCCCCGCGCTCCCTGCGATACCCGAGGCCGGCCCGAAACGACGGCACGACCGCGAGATCCTCGCACTCGCCGTCCCGGCCTTCGGATCCCTCGTCGCCGAACCCCTCTTCGTAATGGCCGACAGCGCCATCGTGGGCCACCTGGGCACCCCACAGCTCGCCGGTCTCGGCGTCGCGGCGGCCCTGCTCACCACCGGTGTCAGCATCTTCGTCTTCCTCGCCTACGCCACCACTGCGGCCGTGGCCCGCCGAGTGGGCGCCGGAGACCTCCCGTCCGCCATCCGGCAGGGCATGGACGGCATCTGGCTCGCCCTGCTGCTCGGAGCCCTCGTCGTGGCCTCCCTGCTGCCGGCCGCCCCCTGGCTGGTCGACGCGTTCGGCGCCTCCGAAACGGCCGCCCCGCACGCCCTCACCTACCTCAGGATCTCCGCCCTGGGCCTGCCCGCCATGCTGATGGTCCTGGCGGCCACCGGCGTCCTGCGCGGCCTTCAGGACACCCGTACGCCCCTGTACGTCGCCATCGGCGGGTTCACCGCCAACACCCTGCTGAACATCGCCCTGGTCTACGGCGCCGGCCTGGGCATCGCCGGCTCCGCCTGGGGCACCGTCCTCGCCCAATGGGCCATGGCCGCGGCCTACCTGGTCGTGGTCGTCCGGGGGGCCCGCCGGCACGGTGCCTCGCTCCGGCCCGACACCGCGGGCATACGCGCCTGCGCCCAGGCGAGCGCCCCGCTGCTGGTCCGCACCCTCTCGCTGCGCGCCGCGCTGATGCTCGCCACCTCGGTGGCGGCCCGGCTCGGCGACACCGACATCGCGGCCCACCAGATCCTGATCTCCCTGTGGAGCCTGCTCGCCTTCTCCCTGGACGCCATCGCCATAGCCGGCCAGTCGATCATCGGCCGCTACCTGGGGGCGGGGGACACCGAGGGTGCCAGGGCGGTGGGCCGCCGCATGGTGCAGTGGGGGATCGCTTCGGGCGTGGTGCTGGGCCTGCTGGTCATCCTGACCCGGCCGCTGTTCATCCCGCTCTTCACCTCCGACCCGGCGGTGGAGGCGGCCCTGCTGCCGGCGCTGCTGGTGCTGGCGGTCTCTCAGCCCATCGCCGGCATCGTCTTCGTGCTCGACGGGGTACTGATCGGCGCCGGGGACGGCCCCTACCTGGCGCGGGCCATGCTGGTGACCCTGGCCGTGTTCGCACCTGCCGCCCTGCTCGTCCCGGCCCTCGGCGGCGGCCTGACGATGCTCTGGTGGGCCATGACGCTGCTGATGCTGGTCCGGATGGTCACGCTCCAGCTGCGGGCCCGCTCGGGCCGCTGGCTGGTTACCGGAGCCACCCGCTGACCGGGCACCCCGGCCGCCGTTCGGGGTCGTGTTTCACGTGAAACATGACGAAGGGCCGCACCCCCACAGGGGTGCGGCCCTTCGTTCGCAGCACTTAGGCGGCGACGACCTCGACGCCCACGTTCGCGGCGACCTCGGCGTGCAGACGCACGGAGACCGTGTACGAACCCAGGGTCTTGATCGGGGACGCCAGCTCGACGCGGCGCTTGTCGACCTTCGGGCCACCGGAAGCCTCGATCGCCGTGGCGATGTCGGCCGGGGTCACGGAGCCGAAGAGGCGGCCGGCGTCACCCGAGCGGGTGGCCAGACGGACCTTCGTGCCCTCGAGCTTGGCCTTGATCTCGTTGGCCTGCTCGATGGTCGCGATCTCGTGGATCTTGCGGGCGCGGCGGATCTGCGCCACGTCCTTCTCGCCACCCTTGGTCCAGCGGATCGCGAAACCGCGCGGGACCAGGTAGTTGCGAGCGTAACCGTCCTTGACGTCGACGACATCGCCGGCGGCACCGAGGCCAGAAACCTCGTGGGTCAGGATGATCTTCATTAGTCGGTCACCCTTTCCTTAGCGCGCGGTGGACGTGTAGGGCAGCAGCGCCATCTCACGGCTGTTCTTCACGGCCGTGGCGACGTCACGCTGGTGCTGCGTGCAGTTGCCGGTAACGCGGCGGGCACGGATCTTGCCGCGGTCGGAAATGAACTTCCGCAGCATGTTCGTGTCCTTGTAGTCCACGTACGCGGTCTTGTCCTTGCAGAACGCGCAGACCTTCTTCTTAGGCTTGCGCACAGGCGGCTTCGCCATTGTGTCTCTCCTGTGTGATCAAGAAGTGGGGATGCGAGCTGCCCTAGAAGGGCGGCTCGTCCGAGTAGCCACCGCCGGAGCCGCCGGAGCTTCCGCCCCAGCCGCCCCCGCCGCCGCCCTGCTGCTGGCCACCGGCCGGCGCGCTGGACGCCCACGGGTCGTCGGAGGGAGCTCCGCCGCCCTGCTGGCCGCCGCTGGGGGCTCCGCCCCAGTTGCCGCCGCCACCCTGCTGCTGACCGCCGCCGCCGTATCCACCCTGGCCACCGCGACCCGTGGTCTTGGCGACCTTGGCCGTGGCGTTCTTCAGGCTGGGGCCGACTTCCTCGACGTCCAGCTCGTAGACCGTGCGCTTGACACCCTCACGGTCCTCGTACGACCGCTGCCTCAGCCGGCCCTGCACGATGACGCGCATGCCTCGCTGAAGGGACTCGGCGACGTTCTCCGCCGCCTGCCGCCACACCGAGCAGGTCAGGAACAGGCTCTCGCCGTCCTTCCACTCGTTGGTCTGACGGTCGAAGGTGCGGGGGGTGGACGCGACACGGAACTTCGCGACCGCCGCACCCGAGGGGGTGAAGCGCAGCTCGGGGTCGTCGACGAGATTGCCGACGACCGTGATGACGGTCTCGCCTGCCATGGATGGAACCTCTCGGCGGGGATTGCTGCTGGGCTGCTGTGCTACTCGATCCCGATTACCGCTGAACCGGAGTTCAGTGGGTCTCGGGGCGAAGGACCTTGGTCCGGAGAACCGACTCGTTCAGGTTCATCTGCCGGTCGAGCTCCTTGACGACCGCAGGCTCGGCCTGCAGGTCGATGACCGAGTAGATGCCCTCGGGCTTCTTCTTGATCTCGTAAGCGAGACGACGACGGCCCCAGGTGTCGACCTTCTCAACCTTTCCGTTGCCCTCACGGACGACGGAGAGGAAGTTCTCGATCAGCGGGGAGACAGCGCGCTCCTCGAGATCGGGGTCGAGGATGACCATCACTTCGTAGTGACGCATGTGGAACCCACCTCCTTTGGACTCAGCGGCCACGGTCGTTCCGTGGCAGGAGGGTCGTGATGCGTACCGCACGGTGCCGGATCGGAGAGAACAGACACCAGTGCAGACCGTACAGAGTACCTGCTCCCCTCCTTCCGGTTGAAATCCGGCGGGAGAGGTCCACAATCTGTAGGCATCGGGTGTGCTCGGTGCTATGCCCGCTTCAGCCAGGAGGTGCCTTCCGATGGCACAGGCAATGCGAAGCCAGTCCTCCATCTCTCTGCTCGCCACCGACGGCAAACCGCATCCCCTGCAGGACGCCCTGCTCGCGGTGACCCTGGTCCTCGGCGCCGTGGCGTTCGTCACGGCCTTCTTCCACAATCTGCACCTGCTCAGCTCATGGACCGGGCTGATCGGCATCCTGACCGGCGCCTACGGACAGTTCATCTCGGAGACGACGCGCGAGCGCTTCGCACTGATCATCGGGCTGGGCGCGTCCGCGATCGGCTTCTTCCTCGGCATGGCGCACGGCGGCCTCTTCGGCGGCGTACTGGGCTAGCCGGGGCACCTCCGCGGCAGGGCGCCGCTTGTCCCCCGGATGGGTGGCGCCCTTGTCACAGTAGGCTTCGCGGCATACCCAGCGAAGCCGCCGGAGGAGACGCCCCGCATGAGCCTGTCCCTGAGGACCATCAGCCGAGAGCAGCATCTGGCATATCTCCAGAGCCTGCCCTCGGCGAGCCACTGCCAGGTCCCGGCGTGGGCCGACGTGAAGAACGAGTGGCGGTCGGAGAACCTCGGCTGGTTCGACAAGTCCGGCGAACTCGTCGGCGCCGCCCTGGTTCTGTACCGGCAGCTGCCCAAGGTGAAGCGGTACCTGGCGTACCTCCCCGAGGGCCCGGTCATCAACTGGTACGCCCCGAACCTGGAGGAGTGGCTCCAGCCGATGCTGGCGCACCTCAAGCAGCAGGGTGCGTTCACCGTGAAGATGGGCCCGCCCGTCGTCATCCGGCGCTGGAACTCCGCCGCCATCAAGGCCGGCATCCAGGACCCGGAGGTCAAGCGGCTGCGTGACGTGGAGGCCTCGCACATCGAGCCCCGCGCCTTCGAGGTGTCCGACAAGCTCCGCCGGATGGGCTGGCAGCAGGGCGAAGACGGCGGCGCCGGCTTCGGCGACGTCCAGCCGCGCTACGTGTTCCAGGTGCCCCTGGCCAACCGCTCCCTGGACGACGTGCTCAAGGGCTTCAACCAGCTCTGGCGCCGCAACATCAAGAAGGCCGAGAAGGCCGGCGTCGAGGTGGTCCAGGGCGGCTACGAGGACCTGCCGACCTGGCAGCACCTGTACGAGATCACGGCCGAGCGCGACAAGTTCCG
Source organism: Streptomyces sp. NPDC051211 (assembly GCF_040689505.1). Classification (NCBI taxonomy): domain Bacteria; kingdom Bacillati; phylum Actinomycetota; class Actinomycetes; order Kitasatosporales; family Streptomycetaceae; genus Streptomyces; species Streptomyces sp. NPDC051211. Next base: position 142,094 of record NZ_JBFBAV010000007.1, on the reverse strand, counting down.
CCCGCGCCCGCTCAGCTACTTCCAGCGCCAGTGGACGGCCCTCAACTCCGAGGATCCCAACCGGATGCGGCTGTACATCGCCAAGCACGAGGGGGAGCCGCTGGCCGCCGCCACGATGCTCACCGTCGGCCAGCACGTCTGGTACTCGTACGGGGCCTCGGCCAACCACAAGCGCGAGGTGCGGCCCTCGAACGCGATGCAGTGGCGGATGCTGCGGGACTCGTACGCGCTCGGCGCGAGCGTCTACGACCTGCGCGGCATCAGTGACACGCTGGACGAGAACGACCACCTGTTCGGCCTGATCCAGTTCAAGGTCGGCACCGGCGGCGAGGCCGTCGAGTACGTCGGCGAGTGGGACTTCCCGCTCAACAAGCTGCTGCACAAGGCGCTCGACATCTACATGTCCCGCCGCTGACCAGGCAGTTACCCCCTCCCCCGCAGTTTTCGAGAAAGGTTCCGGACGGGCCATGGCGCTCACGCTCTACGTCGACACCGCGCGCTGGCGTGCGCACCAGAAGCAGGTGCTGGACCAGTTCCCGGGGCTGATCCCGGTCTGCAAGGGCAACGGCTACGGCTTCGGTCACGACCGGCTGGCGGAGGAAGCGACCCGGCTCGGCACGGACATCCTGGCGGTCGGCACCACCTACGAGGCTGCCCGGATCAAGGACATGTTCAGCGGTGACCTGCTGGTCCTGACCCCGTTCCGGCGGGGCGAGGAGCCGGTGCCGCTGCCCGACCGGGTGATCCGCTCGGTGTCCTCGGTGGACGGGGTCCGCGGTCTGGTCGGTGCCCGCGTGGTCATCGAATGCATGAGCTCGATGAAGCGGCACGGGGTCTCCGAGCAGGATCTGGGCCAGCTGGCCGCGGCGATCGAGGACGTGCGGCTGGAGGGCTTCGCCCTGCACCTGCCCCTGGACCGGCCGGACGGCTCGGATGCCGTGGAAGAGGTCATCGGCTGGATGGACCGGCTGCGCGCCGCCCGGCTGCCGCTGCACACCATGTTCGTCAGCCATCTGCGGGCCGAAGAGCTGATCCGGCTGCAGCAGCAGTTCCCGCAGACCCGGTTCCGGGCCCGGATCGGCACCCGGCTGTGGCTGGGCGACCACGAGGCGACCGAGTACAAGGGCGCGGTCCTGGACGTCACCCGGGTGGCCAAGGGCGACCGGTTCGGCTACCGGCAGCAGAAGGCCGCTTCGGACGGCTGGCTGGTCGTGGTGGCGGGCGGAACCTCGCACGGCGTGGGCCTGGAGGCGCCGAAGGCCCTGCACGGCGTGATGCCGCGGGCCAAGGGCGTGGCCCGGGCGGGCCTGGCGACCGTCAACCGGAACCTTTCGCCCTTCGTGTGGGCGGGCAAGCAGCGCTGGTTCGCCGAGCCCCCGCACATGCAGGTGTCGATCCTGTTCGTGCCCTCCGACGCCACCGAGCCGAAGGTGGGCGACGAGCTGGTGGCGCACCTGCGGCACACCACCACCCAGTTCGACCGGGTCATCGACCGCTGACGCCCCAGTCGACCCGCTGTCCTTCCGAGGGCGCCGCCTGCTGCGGCGCCCTCGCGGCGTCTCCGAGGACGAACACGTCCGGGGCGCCGTCGAGGACCCCGCCGGAGGGGTCGTCCGAGCCGTCCCGGCGGACCGGGTCCTTCTCGGGCCGCAGGACGTCGCGTACCACCATCACGCACAGGTAGAGGGTGCCCAGGAGGTGGGCGGCGATCGCCAGCTGGTAGCCCTCCACGGGCAGGCCCTGGTGCTTGTCCCCGCTGGTGGTGTAGGCGAGGTACATCCAGATGCCGAGGAAGTACGCGACCTCGCCGGCCTGCCAGATCAGGATGTCGCGCCAGCGGGGCCGGGCGAGCGCGGCCAGCGGGATCAGCCAGAGCACGTACTGCGGCGAGTACACCTTGTTCGTCAGGATGAAGACGGCGACCACCAGGAAGGCCAGCTGCGCGAACCGCGGGCGGCGGGGGGCGGTCAGGGCGAGCAGGCCGATGGCCGCGCACAGCAGCAGGGTCAGCCCGGTGGCGTAGGTGTTGGCGCCGTCGAGGGGGTTCCCGGAGCGCTGGGAGATCAGCAGCCACACCGAGCCGAAGTCGATGGGGCGTTCCTGGCTGAAGGTGTAGAACTTCGTCCAGCCCTCCCAGGCCCAGATCATCACGGGCAGGTTGACCAGCAGCCAGGAGCCGGCCGCTCCCAGCGCGGCCTGGCCGAAGGCCCGCCAGGTCCCGGCTCGCCAGCACAGCACGAACAGCGGGCCGAGCAGCAGGACGGGGTAGAGCTTTGCGGCGGTGGCGAGCCCGATGAGGATGCCGAAGGCCAGGGCCCGGCCGCGGGACCACATGAGCATCGCGGCGGCGGTCAGGGCGATGGCCAGCAGGTCCCAGTTGATGGTCGCGGTGAGCGCGAAGGCCGGCGCGAGAGCGAAGAGCAGGGCGTCCCAGGGCCGGCGGCGGTGGGTGCGGGCCACGCAGACGGCGATGACGGCGGTGCAGGCCATCAGCAGGCCGGCGTTGACCATCCAGTAGATCTGCTCGCGGTGCTGCATGGAGCCGCTGCCGGGGGTCAGCCAGGAGGCGACCTCCATGAACAGTCCGGTGAGGACCGGGTACTCGAGGTACTGCATGTCCCCGGGGAGCCGGTCGAAGTACGGCGTGAGGTTGTCGGCGAAGCCGCGTACGACGTACAGGTGCGGGATGTCGGAGTAGCAGGCGTGGGTGTACTGGGAGCTCGCCCCCTTGAACCACGCCCAGTTGTAGCAGGGCAGCTTCTGCACCATGCCGAGGGCGAACATGCCCAGGGCCACGAGGACCACGACCCGTACCGGATTCAGCCAGTGGCCGCCGAACAGGGCGTGGCGGCCGAGCGGGCCGCCGATGATCTGGCTGCCTGCGGCGGCGACCTCGTCCTGCCGGGTGGGCGGTACGGGGTGGTCCTCGTGCACCTTGGTCATGCGTTCATCCTGCCCCACCGGGGTCAGCCGGTGTCCTCATCACCGGTGCTGCCCCAGATGGTGCTGCCGTCGGTGGTCCCGCTGGTGGTTCCGCCCGGACGGCCCGGTTTGGTGGAGGACCGGCTGGGGGAGGGGGTGCTTCCGGTGGGCCCGCCGTCGCTGCCGCCGTCGGACTGGCCGCCGGTGTCGTTACCGGAGGTGGTTCCGGCGTCGGTGTTGCAGTCCCACTGCCACGGCTTGCAGGAGGGCTTGCCGCCCTTCGACGGGGAGGGGGAGGGAGACGGGCTGGGGTCCGCCTTCTTCGACTCCGACGGGGAGGGGGAGGGGGACGGGGTCGGGCTGGGGGAGGGAGCTCCCTTGGAGTCGGCGGTCACGCCGATCTCCTCGGCCTCGGGGAACTTCTTCTCCGGGACCCCCTTCAGCGCGACCTTCATGTAGTCCGTCCAGATCTCGGTCGGGATGTCACCACCGTGGATGGAGTCCACGCCGCCGGTGCCGTTCATCGACTCGAGCGTCTTGACCTTGGCATTGGGGTCGGTGCGGAAGAGGGTGACCGCGGTGGAGAGCTCCGGGGTGTAGCCGACGAACCAGGCCGACTTGTTCTTGTCGGTGGTTCCGGTCTTGCCGGCGGCCGGCCGGCCGAGCTTCTTGGCCTTGGTGCCGGTGCCGTTCTGCACCACGTTCTCGAGGACCTTGGTGACGTTGTCGGCGACGGCGCTGTCCATCGCCCGCTCGCCCTTCGGTGCGGCGAAGCCGTCCAGTTCCGTGCCGTCCTTGAGCACCTTGATCACCGAGAACGGCTCGTGGTGGGTTCCGGAGGCGGCGAAGGTGGCGTAGGAGTCGGCCATCCGGATCGCGCTGGGGGTGGAGGTACCGAGCGCGAAGGAGGCGTCGTTGTTCGGGTTCATCGACTCGTCCATGATGCCGGTGGCCCTGGCCACCTTGCGCACCTTGTCGTGGCCGACGTCGAAGACGAGCTGGGCGAACGGCACGTTGATGGACTTCTCCATCGACTCGTTCAGGTCCACGTAGCCGTACGGGAAGGTGCTCTCGTTCTTCTGCCGGAAGGGCTTGCCCTTCGAGTCCCGCAGCGGCTTGCCCTCCCGGTTGTTGATCACCGTGAGGTCGTTGGCCTGGTACTTGCTGTCGACGGAGATGCCCTCGCCGTCGGAGTTCTGGGTGCCGTACTCCATGGCGGCCGCCAGGACGTAGGGCTTCCAGGTCGAGCCGACCGGGACACCGGTGGTGTTGGCGTTGTTGTTGAAGTACTTCTGGTCCCAGCCGGGTCCGCCGTAGAGCGCGACGATGGCGCCGGTCTTCACGTCCACGGAGGCGGCGCCGAACTGCACGTTGGTGTCGTACTGGGGCCGCTTGACCGGGTCGAGGAAGTCCTTGCGGGTATCGTCGACGGCCTTGCTGAGGGCATCCACCTTCGGTTTCTGGAAGGTGGTGTAGATCCGGTAGCCGCCCAGCGCCATCTGGTCGGCGGTGAGCTTCTTGGTCTTCATCACGTACTGCTTGGCCGTCTCGACCAGGTAGCCGGTCTGGCCGGTCAGCGCGCGGGCCTGCTCGGAGTCGACCAGCTTGGGGAAGCCGGCCGCCTTGTGCTGGTCCCGCTCCTGCGGGCTCATCCGGCCGACCTCGACCTCGCGGTCGAGCACCCAGTTCCAGCGCTTCACGGCCCGTTCGGTGTTCGCCTCCGGGGTGGCGGCGCTGCCGATGCCGCCGTCCGGGTTGTAGAGGTTGGGTCCCTTGAGGACCTGGGCCAGGAAGGCGCTCTCGGACGGGGTGAGCTTGTCGCAGTCCTTGCCGAAGTAGGCGCGGGAGGCGGCCTGGATGCCGTACGCGTCGCGGCCGTAGTAGGCGGTGTTCAGGTAGCCCGCGAGGACGGTGTCCTTCTCCTCGCTGACACCGAGCTTTATCGAGATGAAGAGCTCGGTCACCTTTCGCTTGAGCGTCTGCTCGGAAGTGAGGAAGGTGTTCTTGACGTACTGCTGGGTGATGGTCGAGCCGCCCTGGGTGGAGCCGCCGGTGGCCATGTTGTACACGGCCCGGGCGACACCCATGGGGTCCACGCCCTTGTCGGTCTCGAAGGACTCGTTCTCCGCCGCGATCACTGCGTTCCGCATCGACTTCGGGATCTTGTCGATGGTGACGATCTGCCGGTTGGTGGAGCCTCCGGTGGCCGCCATCTGGGTGTTGTCGGCCCAGTAGTAGACGTTGTTCTGCGCCTGGGCCGCCTTGTGGGGGTCGGGCGTGCCGACCATCGCGATGCCGATACCGGCGCCCGCCGTCACGATCGCGAAGAATCCCAGGGCCGTACCGCCGACCAGCTTCCAGGACGGCATGAAGCGCTTCCAGCCGTCCTTGTCGGACCGCGGGTAGTTGATGAACCGCTTGTCCGGCGGGCCGCCGCCCGTGCCCCTGCCGCGGCCGGTGCCGCGCTGGGCGGCCCGGCGGGCCTCGGCACGGCTGCCGTAGGCGGTCTGCCCGCCGTACGGATCCCCGTACGGGCCGCTGGGCGAGGCGGTCGGGACATCGCGTCCGGGCATGGCGCTACGGCCGGCGCCGCGCTGGCCGGCCCGGCGGGACGCTGCGCGGCCGCCGCCCTGAGGCTGCGGCGGTTTGCGGCGGTGCTCGCTCATGGCCCACAGACTACGCACGCTCAAAACCCATCCAGTGCCAAAGTTCACCCCAAATCCGGCAACTTGCCTCCTGCAAATCAGTGATGTGACACCGGTCACCATGCCCCCCCTTGTCGCAGGAGGCCGCCCGTTCTATCGTCTGGATGTATCGAGTCGATACATCGGCCCGACATGACATACGGGACTCCGCCGTGGGGGAAGGGGGCTGACAGGTGAGTCGACGCTCAGGCATCCTCGAATTCGCAGTCCTCGGCCTGCTCCGCGAATCCCCCATGCACGGGTACGAACTCCGCAAGCGGCTCAACACCTCACTGGGGGTGTTCCGGGCCTTCAGCTACGGGACGCTCTATCCCTGCCTCAAGACGCTGGTCGCCAACGGCTGGTTGATCGAGGAACCGGGGAACGCCCCGGAGGATGCCCTCGCCGCTTCACTCGCAGGGCGGCGGGCCAAGATCGTCTACCGGTTGACGGCGGCGGGCAAGGAGCACTTCGAGGAGCTCCTCTCCCACACCGGACCGGAGACGTGGGAGGACGAGTCCTTCGCCGCCCGCTTCGCCTTCTTCGGCCAGACCGAACGGGAAGTCCGGATGCGCGTCCTGGAGGGACGCCGCAGCCGGCTCGAGGAGCGCCTGGAGAAGATGCGCGCCTCGCTCGCCCGTACCCGGGAGCGTCTCGACGACTACACGCTGGAGCTTCAGCGGCACGGCATGGAGTCCGTGGAGCGCGAAGTTCGCTGGCTGAACGAGCTCATCGAGAGTGAGCGGGCGGGACGGGACCAGAGACGTCCCGGTCCGTCCGACGAAACCGCAACATGAGGTCCTGCACTCGCAGGCCTCGTCCGAGAACAAACAGGGAGCAACCGGAATGGGTTCGGTTCGCGTAGCCATCGTCGGCGTGGGCAACTGCGCCGCCTCGCTGGTGCAGGGCGTCGAGTACTACAAGGACGCCGACCCGGCGGCCAAGGTCCCCGGTCTGATGCACGTCCAGTTCGGCGACTACCACGTGCGTGACATCGAGTTCGTCGCCGCGTTCGACGTCGACGCGAAGAAGGTCGGCCTCGACCTTTCGGACGCCATCGGCGCCAGCGAGAACAACACCATCAAGATCTGCGACGTCCCGAACAAGGGCGTGACCGTGCAGCGCGGCCACACCCTCGACGGCCTGGGCAAGTACTACCGCCTGACCATCGAGGAGTCCGCCGAGGCTCCGGTCGACGTGGTCCAGATCCTCAAGGACCGCCAGGTCGACGTCCTGATCTGCTACCTGCCCGTCGGTTCCGAGGACGCTGCGAAGTTCTACGCGCAGTGCGCCATCGACGCCAAGGTCGCGTTCGTCAACGCCCTCCCGGTCTTCATCGCCGGCACCAAGGAGTGGGCGGACAAGTTCACCGAGGCCGGTGTCCCGATCGTCGGCGACGACATCAAGTCGCAGGTCGGCGCCACCATCACGCACCGCGTGATGGCCAAGCTGTTCGAGGACCGCGGTGTCCGTCTTGAGCGCACCATGCAGCTCAACGTGGGCGGCAACATGGACTTCAAGAACATGCTGGAGCGCGACCGCCTGGAGTCGAAGAAGATCTCCAAGACCCAGGCCGTCACCTCGCAGATCCCCGACCGCGAGCTCGGCGAGAAGAACGTCCACATCGGCCCGTCCGACTACGTCGCGTGGCTCGACGACCGCAAGTGGGCCTACGTCCGCCTCGAGGGCCGCGCCTTCGGCGACGTCCCGCTGAACCTCGAGTACAAGCTCGAGGTCTGGGACTCCCCGAACTCGGCCGGTGTCATCATCGACGCCCTGCGCGCCGCGAAGATCGCCAAGGACCGCGGCATCGGCGGCCCGATCCTGTCGGCGTCCAGCTACTTCATGAAGTCCCCGCCGGTCCAGTACTTCGACGACGAGGCCCTGGCCAACGTCGAGAAGTTCATCAAGGGCGAGGTCGAGCGCTAAGCACGACGGACAAGGCGCGCCGAGCGTTCGCCTTCTCTTCCACGGAGGGTCCCCGGGCAATCTGCCCGGGGACCCTCCGCGTGTGTGACCCTTGCCCTCATGCCTGTCGTACGGGATCTGCGCGTGCTGCTGCGCCTGAGGAACTTCCGGAAGTTGCTCGCCGTACGACTGCTGTCCCAGGCGGCCGACGGCGTCTACCAGGTGGCCCTCGCCACCTATGTGGTGTTCTCCCCCGAGAAGCAGACCTCGCCGACGGCCATCGCCTCGGCCATGGCGGTCCTCCTGCTGCCCTACTCGGCGATCGGCCCCTTCGCCGGAGTCCTGCTGGACCGGTGGCGCCGCCGCCAGGTCTTCCTCTACGGCAATCTGCTCCGGGCCGTCCTGGCCTGCGGCACCGGCGTGCTCATCGTCGCGCAGGTGCCAGACTGGCTCTTCTACGCCTCCGCGCTGTCGGTCACCGCCGTCAACCGGTTCGTCCTGGCGGGGCTGTCCGCCTCCCTGCCCCGGGTGGTCGGCCGGCACCAGCTGGTCACGGCGAACGCCCTGTCGCCCACCGCCGGCACCCTGGCCGCGGCCGCCGGCGGGGGTCTGGCCGTCCTGGTCCGGCTGCTGGCCGCCGATTCCAATGCCGTGGTGGTCCTGCTGGGCGCCGTCCTCTACCTGTGCGCTGCCCTGGCCTCACTGCGGCTGGCCGTCTCCCTGCTCGGGCCGGACCGGGACCCCGAGCCCCGGTACCCGTCGGTGGCCGAGGGGGTCGCACTGACCCTGCGGGGCATGGGCGCGGGACTCCGGCACCTGGGCGAGCGCCGGGAAGCGGCTCAGGCGCTCGTGGCGATGGCCCTGATGCGGTTCTGCTACGGGGCGCTGACGGTGATGCTGCTGATGCTCTGCCGGTACGCCTGGTCGGAGCGCGAGTCGGATGGCCTGGCCCTGCTGGGGCTGGCCGTAGGGGTTTCCGCGGCCGGGTTCTTCGCGGCTGCCGCGGTCACGCCGTGGATGGTGGGCCGGCTGGGGACCCGGGGCTGGATCACGGCATGCGCCGGCTGCTCCGCGGTGCTGGTGCCGGCCTTGGGGCTGTTCTTCGCGCCCGGCCCGATGCTGGCCGCCGCCTTCGTGCTGGGCCTGGCCACCCAGGGAGCCAAGATCGCCACCGACACGGAGGTCCAGTCCCGTATCGACGACGGGTTCCGCGGCCGGGTCTTCTCCGTCTACGACGTGCTCTTCAACGTCGCCTTCGTCAGTGCCGCGGCAGCCGCAGCGCTGATCCTCCCGGCCGACGGGAAGTCCGGGACGCTGATCGTGTGCGTGGCCGTGGTGTACGCCTCGATCGCTGTAGGGCTGGCACGGCACGGGCGACGTTTCACGTGAAACATCGCCCGCCGCCGTGCCGCGCTGCCCGATGTTTCACGTGAAACATCGCCTCACCGGCTCAGCCCTGTGCGGCCCACCACTCCTTGAGGGCGGTGACGGCGGCATCCCGTCCCATCGGCCCGTTCTCCAGGCGCAGCTCGAGCAGGAAGGCGTAGGCCTTGCCGATCACGGGGCCCGGGCCGACGCCGAGGACCTGCATGATCTCGTTGCCGTCCAGGTCGGGCCGGATCGCGTCCAACTCCTCCTGCTCCTGCAGCTGGGCGATCCGGTCCTCAAGACCGTCGTAAGCCCGGGAGAGGGCGCCGGCCTTGCGCTTGTTGCGGGTGGTGCAGTCGGAGCGGGTCAGCTTGTGCAGCCGGCTCAGCAGCGGGCCCGCGTCGCGTACGTAGCGCCGCACCGCGGAGTCGGTCCACTCGCCGGTGCCGTAGCCGTGGAAGCGCAGGTGCAGCTCGACCAGCCGGGAGACGTCCTTGATCATCTCGTTGGAGTACTTCAGCGCGGTCATCCGCTTCCGGGTCATCTTCGCGCCCACCACCTCGTGGTGGTGGAAGGAGACCCGGCCGTCGACCTCGAACCGGCGGGTGCGCGGCTTGCCGATGTCGTGCAGCAGCGCGGCCAGCCGCAGCACCAGGTCGGGGCCGTCCTCCTCCAGGTCGATCGCCTGCTCCAGCACGATCAGCGAGTGGTCGTAGACGTCCTTGTGCCGGTGGTGCTCATCGCTCTCCAGCCGCAGCGCGGGCAGCTCGGGCAGCACCCGGTCGGCCAGCCCGCTGTCCACGAGCAAGCCGAGGCCCTTGCGGGGGTGTGCGGAGAGCAGCAGCTTGTTCAGTTCCGTCTGGATCCGCTCGGCCGAGACGATCTCGATCCGGTCGTACATGGACTCCATGGCCGCGACGACATCGGGAGCCACCTCGAAGTCGAGCTGCGCGGCGAACCGGGCAGCCCTCATCATGCGCAGCGGGTCGTCGGAGAAGGAGTCCTCCGGGGTGCCGGGGGTCCGCAGGATCCGCGCCGCCAGGTCCTCCAGACCGCCGTGCGGGTCGATGAACTCCTTCTCCGGGAGAGCCAGGGCCATCGCGTTGACCGTGAAGTCGCGGCGGACCAGGTCTTCCTCGATGGAGTGGCCGTAGGACACCTCGGGCTTGCGCGAGGTCCGGTCGTACGCCTCCGACCGGTAGGTGGTCACCTCGATCTGGAAGCTCCGGTCGGTGTCGCCGACCCGTGCCTCCTTCTGGCAGCCGACGGTGCCGAAGGCGATGCCGACGTCCCATACGGAGTCCGCCCAGGGCCGGACGATCTTCAGGACGTCGTCGGGGCGGGCATCGGTGGTGAAGTCCAGGTCGTTGCCGAGGCGCCCGAGCAGCGCGTCACGGACGGAGCCGCCGACCAGGGCCAGGCGGAATCCCGCCTCCTGGAACCGGCGTCCGAGCTCGTCGGCGACGGGGGCGACCCGCAGCAGTTCGTTCACCGCGCGGTGCTGCACCTGACTCAGGGTGCTGGAGTTGTCTTCATTGGCGTTCGGCACAACAGAAAAGGGTACGTGCCCCGCCCGCGGGGAGCTTCCCCGTTTATGGGCACCCCGCGCCCGCACCCCGGTCCGGCGGCCCCGATCATGTGGAGCAGTGCGCGGCACTCACGCACAGCGGGCCTCGTTACCATGCGTGGACGCACAGACGACGACCACTGACACCGAGGGACGGGCGAGCGCGCGTGGCCGATGCGGCAGACACGGGAGACTTCACCGGACCGGCCCCCGCTCCTGCCCGGCGCCGCTGGCTGCGGCGCGCGGTCGTCCTGCTCGCGGGGACACCCGTGCTGGCCGGTCTGGTCTACGCTCCGGCGCCCGAGGCCGGGGCGGCCGAGAACGGCAACGGCACCGTGGACGTGCAGCTGCTGTCGCTGGCTCCCGCCGCTCCGATGAAGGGCGACACCCTCACGATCACCGGCACCGTGACGAACACGGGGACCGAAACGATCACGGATGCCCATGTGGGCCTGCGGGTGGGTCCGACGTCGAACAGCCGGGACGCCATCGACGAGGTCTCCGAGCGGACCCGCTTCCGGCCCGCTGCCGACCCCGGTGAGATCGACAGCGCCTATGCGGTCAAGATCGCCTCGCTGCCCTCCAAGGTCGGCCAGGAGTTCACCCTGAAGGTTCCGGTCAACAAGCTGGAACTGGACAAGGACGGGGTCTACCAGCTCGGCGTCTCGCTATCCGGAGAGACCGAGAGCCGTCCCGTCGAGCAGGTCCTCGGCATCGGGCGGACCTTCCTGCCCTGGCAGCCGGAGGCCGCCGCCAAGCGCTCCCACCTCACCTACCTGTGGCCGCTGATCTCCACCACGCACCTGACCGCCGAGACCCTGGCCGACGAGACCCAGACCCCGGTGTTCCTGGACGACGACCTGGCCAAGGAACTTGCTCCCGAGGGCCGCCTGGGACAGATGGTCTCCCTGGGCCGCGAGCTCCCCATCACCTGGGTCATCGACCCCGACCTGCTGTACACGGTCGACGCGATGACCAAGGGCTACCGGGTGCGCACCCCGGGAGGGAAGCCCGTCCAGGGCAAGAACAAGGCCGTCGCCGAGCAGTGGCTGAACTCCCTCGAGGCGGCCGTGCAGGGCAAGAAGGTGGTCGCGCTGCCCTTCGCCGACCCCGACATCGCCTCCCTCGCCCACCGCGGGAAGGACGTCTCGGGCAGTCTGGGCCAGCTGCGGCCGGCCACCGACAAGGCGGCGCAGGCGGTCGAGACCGTCCTGCACATCACCCCGTCCACCGATTTCTCCTGGCCCCTAGAAGGGGCCATCGACCCGGCGATCGTCAACGTGGCCACCTCGGCCGGCGCCCACAACGTGCTGACCCGCAGTGACAGCCTCCAGGAGACCGGCGGCCTCGGCTACGCACCCTCGGCCGCCCGCCCCATCGGAGCCGGCACCACCGCCGTGGTCGCCGACGCCCGGCTGTCCACCGCCTTCCAGGGCGACATGCTGTCCGCCGGGAGCTCCACGCTCGCGGTGCAGGAGTTCCTCGCCCAGAGCCTGGCCCTGAACCTCCAGCCCACCGACGTCCAGCGCAGCTTCGTGGTGGCCCCGCAGCGGATGCCCACGGCCAGCCAGGCGCAGACGATGGCCGCCGCGCTGCGCGGCCTGCAGGCCGGCCGCTGGACCATGCCCCTGGACCTGGAGGCGGCGGCCAAGGCCACACCGGACCCCGGTGCCACCACCCAGGTTCCCGGCGCCGGCCAGTACCCGGAGGCCCTGCGCAAGACGGAACTCCCGCAGGCGGCGTTCGAGAAGATCCGCACCACGCAGAACACCCTGGACCACTTCAAGGTGATCCTGAGCGCTCCCGACCGGGTCACCATCCCGTTCGGGAACACCATCAACCGGGAGATGTCCACGTCCTGGCGCGGCCGCCCCCAGGAGGCCCGCCAGTACCGGGACGAGGTCCAGCAGTACCTCATCGGGCTCACCGACAAGGTCCGGCTGATCCCCAAGTCCGACGCCACGCTCTCCGGGCACAGCGCCACCATCCCGGTCTCCGTGCAGAACGGCCTGGTGCAGGACGTACAGGGCCTCGTCCTGCGGCTGAGGTCCACCAACCCCACGCGCCTGATGTTCGAGGGGAAGGACGGCGAGGTCCAGCAGGAGGTGGCCGTCCAGGGCGGGCACAGCCAGACCGTGAAGTTCACCGCCAACGCCACCGCGAGCGGCCCCGTCGAGGTCACCGCGCAGCTCTTCACCAAGGAGGGCGTGCCCTACGGCAAGGAACGCAAGTTCACCGTGGAGGCCACCGAGATCACCTCCACCGTGATGCTCGTCATCGCCGGCGGTGTGCTGCTCCTCGTCCTGGCGGGCATCAAGATGTACGCGGCCCGCAAGCGCGTGGCGGCCCGTGCCGCCGCCGAGGAGAGCACGCAGCCGAGTGACGAGAGCGCGGACACCGGACCGCAAAGCAACGGCACGTCCGGCCCGAGTGAGACAGTGGACCGTTGAGCGATGCCGTGGCCGGTCGGCCTGGGGACGATGAGGTGGGGTTTCGATGAACGCGCCGTACGAAGGTGACCGCGCGCAGGGCGCCGGCGGGCCCGCGCCCGCCCAGGGCACTGCGCCGGGCACCCCGGTGCCCGGGCAGGCGACCCCGCCTGCCTCCGTGCCGGACCGCGACCCGTATGTCCAGGACGCCTACGACTACGACCCGTACCGGGCACAGGACCTGTCCGCGCAGGACCCGGTCACCGAGGCCCTCTACGACCGGGCCGCACACCCCCCGCCGCCCCCCGGCACCTACCAGGAACCGGGCCCGCTGTACGCGGCTCCGCCGGCGCCCCCGTACACCCCCGACCCGCGGGTGTGGGCGCAGACCCCGCCGCCCGAGCCGGACGGCCCGTCCCGGCACATGTCGTACGGGGACAACGCCGCCACCACCCAGTTCGTCGGCGTCGACTCGCTGGTCACCACGGCCGCCGAGGAGGAGCCCGAGCCGGACGCCTTCGCCCACCTCTACCGCGACCAGCAGGCCACCCCCCGGACCCCTGCCGAGGAAGCCCCGGTCGCCGCTCCGGCCCCCGCGAAGCCCGCAGGCCGGGCCGCGAGCCTGCTGAAGTCCAGCGCCCTGATGGCCGCCGGCACGATCGTCTCCCGCATCACCGGCTTCCTGCGCACCCTGGTGATCGCCGCCGCGATCGGTGTCGGCACCTTCAACGACACCTACCAGGTCGCCAACACCCTGCCGACGATGATCTACGTGCTGGTCGGCGGCGGTGCCCTCAACGCCGTGTTCATCCCGCAGCTGGTGCGGGCCATGAAGAACGACAGCGACGGGGGAGAGGCCTACGCCAACCGGCTCCTCACCCTGGTGGTCGTCCTGCTGGCCGGCGTCACCACGGTCTGTGTGCTGGCCGCGCCGCTGTTCATCACCATGATGTCGCCGAAGATCGCCTCCGACCCGAAGCAGATGGAGGTGGCCGTCGCCTTCGCCCGCTACTGCCTGCCGACCATGTTCTTCATGGGCATCCACGTGGTCCTCGGCCAGATCCTCAACGCCCGCGGCCGGTTCGGCGCGATGATGTGGACCCCCGTCCTCAACAACATCGTCGTCATCACCACGTTCGGCGCCTTCATCTGGGCCTTCGGCGGGTTCACCACCTCGGGCGTCAACGCCTCCACCGTCACCGCCGACGGCGTGCGCCTGCTGGGCCTGGGCACCCTGCTGGGCCTCACCGTGCAGGCCCTGGCGATGCTGCCCTACCTGCGGGACGCCGGCTTCCGCCCGAAGCTGCGCTTCGACTGGAAGGGCCACGGCCTCGGCAAGGCCGCCCGCCTGGCGAAGTGGACGTTCTTCTTCGTCCTCGCCAACCAGGTCGGGCTCGTCGTCGTCACCCAGCTCGCCACCTGGGCCGGTTCCGTCGCCGAGAAGCAGGGCCACCCCGGCACCGGTATCACCGCCTACAACTACGCGCTGCTGCTGTGGCAGATGCCGCAGGCCATCATCACCGTCTCCGTCATGACGGCCGTCCTGCCCCGCATCTCCCGCTCCGCCCACGACGGGGACGCCGCGGCCGTCCGCGACGACATCTCGTACGGCCTGCGCACCTCGGCCGTCGCGATCGTCCCCTGCGCCTTCGCGTTCCTCGCACTCGGCGTGCCCATGGCCACCCTGCTGTACGCCGGCTCCGGCGCGGGCGCCCAGAACATCGGCTACGTCCTGATGGCCTTCGGCCTGGGCCTCATCCCGTACTCCGTCCAGTACGTCGTCCTGCGCGGCTTCTACGCCTACGAGGACACCCGGACGCCCTTCTACAACACCGTCATCGTGGCCGGCGTCAACGCCGCCGTCTCCGCCGCCGCCTTCTTCGTCCTGCCCGCCCGCTGGGCGGTCGTCGGCATGGCGGCCGCCTACGGCCTCGGCTACACCGTGGGCGTCGGGGTGGCCTGGCGCCGTCTGAAGACCCGGCTGGGCGGCGACCTCGACGGCGCCCACGTCATGCGCACCTACGCCCGCCTGACCGGAGCCTGCATCCCCGCCGCCATCGCCGCCGGTGCCGCCGCCTGGGGCGTCACCCGGTTCCTCGGCAACGGTGTCACCGGATCCCTCGCCGCGCTCGTCGCCGGCGGCATCGCCCTTGCGGCCGTATTCCTCACCGCCGCCAAGCGCATGCGGATCGAAGAGCTCAACGCCATGGTCGGGATGGTGCGCGGACGTCTGGGGCGCTGATGCGCACAACCATCGGCCCCCATCGTGTGTCGTGCATAGCGTCGGACTGTGGGCACAATTGGCGTGGCTTCGCAGACTGGCCGACAGCGTGCAACGGATGGGGAGGCAGGAACGACGGTGGCGGAACGTAGCACGGCTGCCGTCGACGTGGCCGACAACAGCGGCGACGAGCCGCTGGCCGCTCAGGCGGCCAAAGCCACGGCCGACGGGGTGGAACCGCAGGACGCCCGACAAGCCCCGGACCAGCCCATGCCCGAATCGGACGGCGAACGGAAAGCAGCGGCACCCACCGCCGCGCCCGAACTCCACAGCGGCCACAAACTCGCCAGACGCTACCGGCTCGAGGAGTGCGTCACCCGTCTGGACGGATTCAGCAGCTGGCGTGCGATGGACGAGAAGCTGCGCCGCGCGGTGGGCGTGCACCTGCTGCCCGCCGACCACCCGCGGGCCCGCTCGGTCCTGGCCGCCGCCCGCTCCTCGGCCCTGCTCGGCGACCCCCGGTTCGTCCAGGTCCTCGACGCCGTCGAGGAGAACGACCTCGTCTACGTCGTCCACGAATGGCTGCCGGACGCCACCGAGCTGACCGCTTTCCTCGCCACCGGCCCGATGGAGCCCCACGAGGCGTACCAGCTCGTCAGCCAGGTCGCCCAGGCCATGACCGCCGCGCACCGCGAGGGCCTGTCCCATCTGCGCCTCACTCCCGGCGCGATACTGCGGACCTCCACCGGCCAGTACCGCATCCGCGGCCTCGCCGTGAACGCCGCCCTGCGCGGCATCACCAGCGACAGCCCGCAGCGCACCGACACCGAGGCGATCGGCGCACTCCTGTACGCCGCACTCACCCAGCGCTGGCCCTACGAGACCGATGCCTACGGCCTCACCGGCCTGCCCAAGGGCGTCGGCCTGATCCCCCCGGACCAGGTCCGGGCCGGTGTGCACCGCGGCCTGGGTGAGATCGCCATGCGGGCCCTCGCCAACGACGGGGCCACCGCCTCCCGGCAGGAGCCGGCCTTCACCACCCCCGAGGAGCTGTCCAAGGCGGTCACCGCGATGCCCCGCATCCGGCCCCCGGAGCCCGCCTTCACCGCCCCGCCCGAGTACCAGCACACCACCTACCAACAGGGCAGCTACGGAACGCCCCGGCCCGGGGCCGTCACCACGGCCGTCCCGGTGGCTCCCCCGCCGCCCCCGCTGCAGAGCCCTACCGGCAAGGCGCTCAAGTGGGGCGTCGCCGCGCTGCTCATCGCCGCCCTGGGCCTGGGCAGCTGGCAGCTCGCCGACGCCCTGCTGGACCACATCCAGGGCGGCAACAGCACGCAGAACCAGCCCCCGCCCAAGGACGACGAGGCCCCGCCGAAGAAGGACCCCGTCCCGCTCACCATCGAGGACGCCGAGGAGTATTTCCCGGACGGCAACCCGCAGAACCTCGACGGGGTCCGCGCCAGCTATGACAAGGACGAGTCCTCGCACTGGCGGACCAAGAGCTTCAACGACGGCCCCGACCTGCGGGACTACAAGGGCGGCGTCGGCATCGTCTACGACCTCGGCTCCGAGCAGGAGGTCAAGGCCGCCTCGATAGGGCTCAAGTTCACCGGCGACCACACCACCATCACGCTCTATGCGGCGAAGTCGATGTCCAGCTCGAAGCCGGTCAGCTCGATGGACAAGATCGTCACCGGCACCACCTCGGACGGCACCATGAGCCTGACGGCCGAGCAACCGCGCAAGACCCGCTACGTGGTGCTCTGGATGACGGCCGTGCCGAAGGCCGCCAGAACCGAGTTCAGCCAGGCCGGATACAAGCAGGGCATCACCGACGTGAAGTTCTCGGGCTGACCGACAGCAGGGGAGGGGCTCACCGTTGGACGACGCCACACCCGGCGGCGACAGCGACCAGGAACTCCTGGCGCGCCATGTCGCCGGAGACCCCGATGCCTTCGGTGAGCTCGTCCGCCGTCACCGGGACCGGCTCTGGGCTGTCGCCCTGCGCACCCTCGGCGACCGCGAGGAAGCCGCCGATGCCGTCCAGGACGCCCTCGTCTCCGCCTACCGGGCCGCCCACACCTTCCGCGGTGATTCGGCCGTCACGACCTGGCTGCACCGCATCACCGTGAACGCCTGCCTGGACCGGGCCCGCAAGGCCGCCACCCGCCGGACCGCTCCCTTGGACGACACCGAGCGCCTGGAACGGCTTCTGGAGCCCCACGAGTCCGCCGAGGCACCCGCGGAGCGCCAGGACCTCCACCGGCAGCTCCTGGCCGCCCTGGCCACCCTGCCCGCCGATCAGCGGGCCGCCCTCGTCCTGGTCGACATGCAGGGCTACCCCGTCGCCGAAGCCGCCCGGATCCTCGACGTGCCCACCGGCACCGTCAAGAGCCGCTGCGCCCGTGGCCGGGCAAAACTCGTTCCGATGCTCACTCATCTGCGCACGGATCCCGGGGATAACCCCGCCATCGAGCGGGGAAGGAACCGGTCGCAGGGGACTCCCGTCCCACCAGCAGCAGAACCCAGGGACCCGAATGCTGTGAAGGGCGGAGGTGGACGAACGTGAGCCCCACAACCGGCGCGCCCGGAACGATCCGGCACCCGGACGTTTCGGAGATCTCCGACCTCACAGAAGGCCTGCTCTCCCCGTCCCGCTCGGCGGAAGTCCGCCGTCACCTCACCGACTGCGACCTGTGCGCCGACGTACGCACCTCGCTGGAGGAGATCCGCAGCCTGCTCGGCACCCTGCCCGGACCGGCCCGGATGCCCGTGGACGTCGCCGGCCGGATCGACGCGGCCCTCGCCGCCGAAGCCCTCCTCGACCGGACCGCGCCCCCGGCCGCCCGGAAGCAGCCCGAAACCCGGCCGGACGTCCGGCTCCCTGTTTCACGTGAAACATCGCCCGCCGCCCCCACGGGCCCCGCCGGGCACTCCCGTGCCGCCACCGGCCCCGGCCGGAGCCGGGCCCGCCGCCGTATGGCCGCGCTCGGCGCCCTGGCAGGGGCGGCCGCCTGCGTTCTCGGCATCTACCTCTCCGGCGGTTTCCCCTCCGGCGAGGCCGGCCACGACGCGGCCACCAAGCAGGCACCCAGCGCCGCCTCCGACCAGTCGGAACGGGCAGCCGGCTCCTATACGGCCGAGGGACTCCAAGGCCGCGTCCAGCAGCTCCTCGCCGGCGGGGCGGCCGAGCCCGGGGACAAGAGCACCTACATGGACGCCACCAGCCCCCAGCCCGGACTCGTCGCCCCCGAGGGCCGCAGCGCCGACGCGGTACCCCCGTGCGTCCAGGCGGGCACCGGCCGCACGGAGGCGCCGCTCGCCGCCGAACGGGGCACCTTCCAGGGCACGAACGTGTACCTGCTCGTCCTCCCGCACCCCGGCGACCCCGCCCGGGTCGACGCGTACCTCGTCGACACCGCCTGCGAAAGCACCCCGGGAGCAGCACCCGGAAAGACCCTGCTCACGACCAGCTATCCGCGCCGCTGACGCGTTCGGGCGGTCACGGGGACAACCCGGGAATGCACGCGCCGTAGGATCCGTTGGGTGGGGTGAGAGTTCGCACCGGCCCCCCGGTAGGCAGCAGGCAGTCCGTAGAGACGAGGAAAGTACCCGTGAGCGACGTCCGTAACGTGATCATCATCGGCTCCGGGCCGGCCGGTTACACCGCCGCCCTGTACACCGCACGCGCATCGCTCAAGCCCCTGGTCTTCGAGGGCGCCGTCACCGCCGGTGGCGCGCTGATGAACACCACCGAGGTGGAGAACTTCCCCGGCTTCCGTGACGGCATCATGGGCCCGGACCTCATGGACAACATGCGCTCCCAGGCCGAGCGTTTCGGCGCCGAGCTGGTCCCGGACGACGTCATCTCCGTGGACCTCGCCGGCGAGATCAAGACCGTCACCGACACCGCCGGCACGGTCCACCGCGCCAAGGCCGTCATCGTCACCACCGGCTCCCAGCACCGCAAGCTCGGCCTGCCGAACGAGGACGCCCTCTCCGGCCGCGGCGTCTCCTGGTGCGCGACCTGCGACGGGTTCTTCTTCAAGGACCAGGACATCGCCGTCGTCGGCGGCGGCGACACCGCGATGGAGGAGGCCACCTTCCTCTCGCGCTTCGCCAAGTCCGTCACCATCGTCCACCGCCGTGACAGCCTGCGTGCCTCCAAGGCCATGCAGGACCGTGCGTTCGCCGACCCGAAGATCAAGTTCGCCTGGGACAGCGAGGTCGCGGAGATCCACGGCGACAGCAAGCTCGCCGGCCTGACCCTGCGCAACACCAAGACCAGCGAGACCTCCGAGCTGGCCGTCACCGGCCTGTTCATCGCCGTCGGCCACGACCCGCGCACCGAGCTCTTCAAGGGCCAGCTGGACCTCGACGAGGAGGGCTACCTCAAGGTCGACGCCCCCTCGACCCGCACCAACCTCCCGGGTGTGTTCGGCGCCGGTGACGTCGTCGACCACACCTACCGCCAGGCCATCACCGCCGCGGGTACCGGCTGCTCCGCCGCCCTCGACGCCGAGCGGTTCCTGGCTGCGCTGACGGACGCCGAGCAGGCCGCCGCAGCCGTCTGATCCACCCCCCGTTCCACCCTCACACCCCACACCCCGCAGGAAGAAGGAGGCCGCTGTGGCCGGCACCCTGAAGAACGTCACCGACGCAGACTTCGACACCGAGGTTCTGAGCAGCGACAAGCCCGTCCTCGTCGACTTCTGGGCGGCCTGGTGCGGCCCCTGCCGCCAGATCGCCCCGTCGCTGGAGGCCATCGCTGCCGAGTACGGCGACCAGATCGAGATCGTCAAGCTCAACATCGACGAGAACCCGGCCACGGCCGCCAAGTACGGCGTGATGTCCATCCCGACGCTGAACGTCTACCAGAACGGCGAGGTCGCCAAGACCATCGTCGGCGCCAAGCCCAAGGCTGCCATCCTGCGCGACCTCGACAGCTTCATCACGGCCAAGAGCTGACCGCTCGCACCACGGCTCCACGACGGACGGGGCCGCCCCCTTTCACCAAGGGGGCGGCCCCGTCCGCGTACCGGCACGGCCAACGGCGTTCACAGCGGACGCAGCGCCGGTTCCTTCCGAGCCGCACCCAGCAGCCGGTCCAGCGCCAGCTCCACGTCTTCCTTCCACGACAGCGTGGACCGCAGCTCCAGCCGCAGCCTCGGATGAGCAGGATGCGGGCGCACCGTCTTGAAGCCCACCGCCAGCAGGTGGTCCGCCGGCAGCAGACATCCCGGCCGCTCCCAGCGCGCGTCCCCGAAGGCCTCGATGGCCCGGAACCCCCGCCGCAGCAGGTCCTTCGCAACCGTCTGCACCATCACCCGGCCCAGCCCCTGCCCCTGGTACCCCGGCATGATCCACCCCGTGATCAGCTGTACCGCATCGGGGGACACCGGACTGGTCGGGAAGGCCGTGGACCGCGGCACATAGGCCGGCGGTGCGAACAGAACGAACCCCACCGGGACCTCGTCCACGTAGACCACGCGGCCACAGGATCCCCACTCCAGGAGCACAGCGGAGATCCAGGCCTCCTTCTCGAGCTCCGGAGTACCCGCCTTCACCGCCGCCTCGCCGCTGACGGGATCCAGTTCCCAGAACACACAGGACCGACAACGGCTGGGCAGGTCCTGCAGGTTGTCCAGCGTGAGCGGTACCAGCCGACGACCCATGAACACATCGTATAAGGGCAAAGGGCGGGCCGCACCGGTCAGCCACCGGCACGGCCCGCCCTTCCGACGGGGAACTACTCCCCTGCGAGGCCCTGTTCCAACACCCGGCCTTCACCCGGTGCCAGCGTCCCCAGAATCCGCTCCAGATCCTCCATCGAAGCGAATTCGACGGTGATCTTCCCCTTCTTCTGGCCCAGATCGACCTTCACCCGCGTCTCGAAGCGGTCCGACAGCCGCGAGGCCAGCTCGCTCAGCGCCGGCGAGACCCGGGCACCCGCCCGGGGACCCTTCGGCTTCACCATGGCCGACGGCTCCGACGCCATCAGGGTCACGATCTCCTCGACCGCCCGGACCGAGAGCCCCTCGGCCACGATCCGGTGCGCAAGCCGGTCCTGCTCCTCGGTGTCCGCCACCGAGAGCAGCGCCCGTGCATGCCCCGCCGACAGCACACCGGCAGCCACCCGCCGCTGCACCGGGGCCGACAGCTTCAGCAGCCGCAGCGTGTTCGACACCTGCGGACGTGAACGCCCGATGCGGTCCGCCAGCTGGTCATGCGTGCAGTTGAAGTCCCGCAGCAGCTGGTCATAGGCCGCGGCCTCTTCCAGCGGGTTCAGCTGGGCCCGGTGCAGGTTCTCCAGGAGGGCGTCCAGCAGCAGCTTCTCGTCGTCCGTAGCCCGGATGATCGCCGGAATCCGCTCCAGACCGGCTTCCCGGCACGCCCGCCAGCGCCGCTCACCCATGATGAGCTCATAGCGGTCCTGGCCCGACTGCCGCACCACCACCGGCTGGAGCAGCCCCACCTCCTGGATGGAGGTGACCAGTTCCGCCAGCGCGTCCTCGTCGAACACGTCCCGCGGCTGCCGCGGGTTGGGCGTGATCGCGTCCATCGGAAGCTCCGCGAACGTCGCCCCCGCCACCATGTTCGAGGGTGCCGGCTCCGCAACGGGCGGCAACTCCGTTTCACGTGAAACATCGGCCTGCGCCAGCGAAGCCAGCTTCGCCGCCGCGCCGCCGCGCTCCGCCGTCAGTACCGGCACCGCCGCCGGGGAGGTCGAACCCTCCCCCACCGCCGACACGGCCTTCTCCTGCGGCGCCGCGGGGATCAGCGCACCGAGCCCCCGCCCCAGACCCCTACGTCGCTCACTCACTGGATCCCCTCCGCCGTTCTCTGCATGTTGTTCGTGCCCCGCAGCGCAATCTCCCGCGCCGCCTCCAGATAGGAGAGGGAACCACTGGACCCCGGATCGTAGGTCAGAACCGTCTGACCGTAGCTCGGCGCCTCCGAAATGCGCACCGACCTGGGGATGCTCGTCCGGAGCACCTCGTTCCCGAAGTGGCTGCGAACCTCGTCGGCCACCTGCGAGGCCAGGCGCGTCCGTCCGTCGTACATGGTCAGCAGGATCGTCGACACGTGCAGGGTGGGGTTCAGATGCGCCCGCACCAGGTCGACATTGCGCAGCAGCTGACCCAGACCCTCCAGCGCGTAGTACTCGCACTGGATCGGGATCAGCACCTCCGCGCCCGCCACCAGAGCATTGACGGTCAGCAGCCCCAGCGAGGGCGGACAGTCGATGAGGATGTAGTCCAGCGGCTGCTCATAGGCCTGGATGGCCCGCTGAAGCCGGCTCTCGCGGGCCACCAGCGACACCAGCTCGATCTCCGCGCCCGCCAGGTCGATCGTGGCCGGCGCACAGAACAGGCCCTCCACGTCCGGAACGGGCTGGACGACCTCCAGCAGCGGCCGGCTCTCCACGAGAACCTCGTAGATGGACGGCACCTCGGCGTGGTGGTCGATTCCCAGGGCCGTGGACGCGTTGCCCTGCGGATCGAGGTCGATCACCAGCACCCGGGCGCCGTGCAGCGCCAGCGAGGCCGCCAGGTTCACGGTCGTCGTGGTCTTGCCCACGCCGCCCTTCTGGTTGGCGACCACCATGACCCGGGTCTGCTCCGGCCGGGGCAGACCTTCGCCCGCACGGCCCAACGCCTCTACGGCCAATTGGGCGGCACGGCCGATCGGGGTGTCGTTGTCCACCAGGGGCGGAGGCGGTGTTTCACGTGAAACATCCTCGCCCGCCGCTTCGGTACGGGGGCCGGGGACCGGGTCGGCCATCGGCCCCGCGAGGTTGGCGTCTGACCGCACGGATTCACTCTCCTCGACATCAGGCTCGCGATGAACAGAGCCTGCCATGCCTTCGGGGTCGCGAACCAGCGGGGCCGGTACTCCTGTGGATGAATCCACCGTTGTGGACAACGGATCCACCGGATCGGTGGCCCCCGCTTCCTTACGGTGACGAGGGGACGCAGCCGCACGACCGCGGCTGATGATTCCGTGCAGCAGAGAGCGACGTTTCACGTGAAACACGATGCACGGACGGAGTCTTCACCCCGCTACGACACTCCGAAATCCATACCTACTGGGATCAACCGGCCTTCAACGCCGACGGCGAGTCCGACCCGTGCGGGCCGCCTTGGCCCGCTTGGCGGCGAACCGCACTCCGCCAGGACTCTCCCCGACCTCGACCCGGACCAAGGTCGACAGCGGATCCACCACGCCCTCACCGACATGGAGCACTGAGGTCTTCACCACACCGAGCTTCGTCAGCGCCGTCTTGGCCGCCACGAGCTCCTCCTCCGCGGTGTCGCCCTTCAGCGCCAGCATCTCCCCGTAGGGACGCAGCAGCGGAACACCCCAGCCGGCCAGCCGGTCCAGCGGGGCCACCGCACGCGCGGTCACCACATGCACCGGCGGGAGCTTGCCCAGCATCTCCTCGGCCCGGCCCCGCACCACGGTCACGTGGTCCAGGCCCAGCAGCTCCACGACTTCCTGGAGGAAGGTGGTGCGCCGCAGTAGCGGCTCCAACAGGGTGATTTTGAGATCCGGGCGGACCAGGGCCAGCGGAATACCCGGAAGCCCCGCCCCCGAGCCCACATCGCAGACGGTGACTCCCTGGGGCACCGCCTCTGCCAGCACCGCACAGTTCAGCAGGTGGCGCTCCCACAGCCGCGGCACCTCGCGCGGCCCGATCAGGCCCCGCTTCACGCCCGCATCGGCCAACAACTCTGCGTACCGGACGGCTTCCGGGAAATGCTCACCGAATACCGCGCGCGCCTCTTCCGGCGCCGGGGGAAGCTCTGCTGCTGCCTCCGTCACGGGGAACCGTCCTTCCGTACCGCACTGTGATGTACCAGGCTGACAAACTTCGGCCCCGTCTGCGACACAGACGGGGCCGAGCACTCTTGATTCCGGTCAGGCCGGGAGCACAACGACGAAGCGCTGCGGCTCCTCGCCTTCGGACTCGCTCCGCAGACCGGCCGCGGCCACGGCGTCGTGGACGACCTTGCGCTCGAAGGGGGTCATCGGCGCCAGCTTCATCGGCTCGCCGGAGGCCTTCACGTCCGCGGCCGCCTTGGCGCCCAGCGCCGCGAGCTCCTCGCGCTTCTTCGCCCGGAACCCGGCGATGTCCAGCATCAGCCGGCTGCGGTCCCCGGTCTCCCGGTGCACGGCCAGCCGGGTCAGCTCCTGCAGAGCCTCCAGGACCTCGCCGTCACGGCCGACGAGCTTCTGCAGCTCACGGCTGGACGAGTCGCTGATGATCGACACCGCCGCACGGTCGGCCTCGACGTCCATGTCGATGTCGCCGTCCAGGTCGGCGATGTCCAGCAGACCCTCGAGGTAGTCGGCCGCGATCTCACCCTCCTGCTCCAGGCGGGTCAGGGTGTCGCCACCCTCGGCGGCGGCGGCGGAGGTGGTGCCTTCCGTCACGGGATGACTCCTTCTTGCTTCTCGGGGGCTTACTTCTTGGACGAGGGCTTGCCGGGCGTCTGGCGCTGCGACTTCGACTGCCGCTTCGGCTGCTGCCGCTTCGCGGCACCACCGCTCGCCGCATCGGAGTCCACCGTGGCCTCGACGCTCTTGATCACAGTGCCGTCCGCCTGCGCGGCCATGCCCTGCTTCGTCAGCGCGGAGATGAACTTGCGCTCGTTGTCATTGCGGTCCGGGCCCTTGGCCACGATCGCCGCGACGACCTTCTTCTTGCTCCGGCCCTTGACCTCTCCGTGCGAGGTCACCTGCTTCAGCAGCCGGGTCAGGTACTGGTCCTGGGCCTTGCTGCCCGGCGTCGGGTTCTGGTTGATCACGTACATCTGCTGACCCATGGTCCAGACGTTGGTGGTCAGCCAGTAGACGAGGACACCGACGGGGAAGTTGATACCCATGACCGCGAAGATCACCGGGAAGATGTACATCAGCATCTTCTGCTGCTGCATGAACGGCGTCTTGACCGAGAGGTCGACGTTCTTCTGCATCAGCTGACGCTGGGTGTAGAACTGCGACAGCGACATCAGGATGATCATGACCGCGGTCACGATCCGGACGTCCGTGATCGACGCGTTCAGGGAGGCGACCTTCTCGGCGCTGTCCGTGAACTTGGCCGCCAGCGGCGCTCCGAAGATGTGGGCCTGACGGGCGCTGGCCAGGAGCGGCCCGTCGATGACGCCGATCTCCTTGCCGTTGGCGATGCTCGCCAGCACGTGGTAGAGGGCGAAGAAGAACGGGGACTGCGCCAGGATGGGAAGGCACGAGGAGAGCGGGTTGGTACCCGTCTCCTTGTACAGCTTCATCATCTCTTCGGACTGACGCTGCTTGTCGTTCTTGTAGCGCTCCTGGATCGCCTTCATCCGCGGCTGGAGCGCCTGCATGCCCCGCGTCGCCTTGATCTGCTTCACGAAGAGCGGGATCAGGCAGATACGGATGATGATCACCAGGGACACGATGGACAGGCCCCAGGCCCACCCACTGTCCGCCCCGAAGACTGCACCGTACAGCGAGTGGAACTGGACGATGATCCACGAGACGGGGTAGGTGATAAAGCTGAACAGACTGGCAATCGTGTCCACTAATCAGGCTCCTTGAGCATTGCGAGGTCTACGCAACGCACTGCGCAGCTGCTCGTGCCAACGCGGGCGTTTCCGAGGTGGGACGTGGTCCACGCCGCCCGGGGACCACGGATTGCACCGCAGGATCCGCCAGGCGGTCAGAGCAGTCCCCTTCACCGCACCATGCCGGTCGATGGCCGTGTACCCGTAGTGCGAGCACGAGGGGTAGTAGCGGCACACCGGCCCGAGCAGCGGACTGATCGTCCACTGGTACAGCTTGATCAATGCGAGCAGCGGGTATTTCATCGAGCCACGCCTCCCAGCAGCCGCGTGAAAGCGGCATCCAGGTCCCGGGCCAAGTCCTCAGCGCCGGCGTCGCCCGCTCCGGGCAGTGCCCGTACCACCACCAGGCTACCGGCGGGCAGCGCGGACAGCCGGTCCCGCATCAGGTGGCGCAGTCTGCGCTTGACCCGGTTGCGGACCACGGCTGTGCCGACGGCCTTGCTGACGACGAAACCCGCACGCGTCGAGGGAGCGATCTCCCCCGGCTCGTGCGGGTCCGTTGCACCGCTGGTACGTAGGTGAACGACGAGGAGCGGGCGTCCTGCCCGGCGGCCTCGGCGTACCGCGTTCGCGAAGTCCTCGCGCCGCCTCAGCCGATGTTCGGGAGACAGCACGACGTCCTTACCTGTCTGATCAGGCGGACAGGCTGGCGCGACCCTTGCCACGACGGGCGGCAAGAATCGCACGACCGGCACGGGTACGCATGCGGAGACGGAAGCCGTGCGTCTTCGCGCGACGACGGTTGTTCGGCTGGAAGGTGCGCTTGCTCACTCGGGGGCTCCAGAGAATGAATCGTTGTGGCGGTACATCGCCTGGCTGTCACCGTGCGCCCACGAGGAACTTCGCGTGTTCGCCCGAGTGGACACCGCTAAATGATCACGTTCAGTGATCTTCGCCCATCGGTAGGCAGGCGGCAGCAGCCATCGACAACTCGACCTCGTTACGGTACGCGGGGCTACGCCATCCGGTCAAACCGAGCCGACGGCGGTTGTCCACGGGCCTCCACTGTGCACAGCCTGTGGACAACGACTTGAACCCTACCCGTCAGGCTGACTACCGTTGCCTGATCCCGGATTTTTTTGTCCCGACCGTCCCAAAGAACCACACATTCGTGGGACCTGTGAGAGAGCGTGCTCTGTGGCTGACGTACCTGCCGATCTTGCCGCAGTGTGGCCACGAGTGCTCGAGAAGCTCCTCGGGGAGGGTCAGCAAGGGATCGAGCCCAAGGACAAGCAGTGGATCGAGCGCTGCCAGCCCCTGGCCCTCGTCGCCGACACCGCACTGCTCGCCGTCCCGAACGAATGGGGCAAGCGCGTCCTGGAGGGCCGGCTCGCCCCGCTCATCAGCGACGCCCTGAGCCGTGAATGCGGCCGCCCCATCCGGATCGCGATCACGGTGGACGACTCCGCCGGCGAACCCGCGCCCCCGCCGGCCGCCCCGCAGCGCGAGTCCTACGGGGACCGGCGCGAGTCGTACGGCGACCAGCTGCCCACCGCCCGGCCCGCCTACCCGGACTACCAGCAGCAGCGGCCCGAGCCCGGCGCCTGGCCCGGCTGGCAGCAGCCCCGCCTCGGCGGCTTCCCCGAGCGCGACCCGTACGCCTCCCCGCAGCCCGGCTACCTGCAGCAGCCGGATTCCGGGTACGAGCCCTCGTACGAGCCCCCTTCGTACGATCAGCAGCCGTCCTACGACCAGAAGTCATACGAGCAGCCGGCCACGCTGCCCCCGCCCGGCCGGACCGGCCCCGGGGCACCCCCGGCGCCCTCCGGAGGATCCTCGTCCGGACCGCTGGAGCCGACCGCCCGGCTCAACCCCAAGTACCTGTTCGACACCTTCGTCATCGGCGCCTCCAACCGCTTCGCGCACGCCGCCGCGGTCGCCGTCGCCGAAGCCCCGGCCAAGGCCTACAACCCGCTCTTCATCTATGGCGAGTCGGGTCTCGGCAAGACCCACCTGCTGCACGCCATCGGGCACTACGCGCGGAGCCTCTACCCCGGCACCCGGGTGCGGTACGTGAGCTCGGAGGAGTTCACCAACGAGTTCATCAACTCCATCCGCGACGGCAAGGGCGACGCGTTCCGCAAGCGCTACCGCGAGATGGACATCCTGCTGGTCGACGACATCCAGTTCCTCGCGAGCAAGGAGTCGACGCAGGAGGAGTTCTTCCACACCTTCAACACGCTCCACAACGCGAACAAGCAGATCGTGCTGTCCTCCGACCGGCCGCCCAAGCAGCTGGTGACCCTGGAGGACCGGCTCCGCAACCGCTTCGAGTGGGGCCTGATCACCGACGTCCAGCCGCCCGAGCTGGAGACCCGGATCGCGATCCTGCGCAAGAAGGCGGTGCAGGAGCAGCTCAACGCCCCGCCGGAGGTACTGGAGTTCATCGCCTCCCGCATCTCGCGCAACATCCGCGAGCTGGAGGGGGCGCTGATCCGCGTCACCGCATTCGCCAGCCTCAACCGGCAGCCCGTCGATCTCGGCCTCACCGAGGACGTGCTGAAGAACCTGATCCCGGGCGGGGAGGACACCGCTCCCGAGATCACCGCGGCCGACATCATGGCGGCCACCGCCGACTACTTCGGGC
Organism: Streptomyces sp. NPDC051211; assembly: GCF_040689505.1. Lineage (NCBI taxonomy): Bacteria > Bacillati > Actinomycetota > Actinomycetes > Kitasatosporales > Streptomycetaceae > Streptomyces > Streptomyces sp. NPDC051211. The sequence continues at coordinate 113,792 of NZ_JBFBAV010000007.1, read as the reverse complement.
TGACCGTGGACGACCTGTGCGGGTCCTCGCGCAGCCGGGTCCTGGTGACCGCCCGGCAGATCGCCATGTACCTGTGCCGGGAGCTCACGGACCTGTCCCTGCCGAAGATCGGCGCCCAGTTCGGCGGCCGCGACCACACCACGGTGATGCACGCGGACCGCAAGATCCGGGCCCTGATGGCGGAGCGCCGCTCCATCTACAACCAGGTAACCGAGCTTACGAACCGCATCAAGAACGCCTGACGCCACCCGTCTTGGAAGGCGCTCCCGGACCATTCCGGGGGCGCCTTTCGGCGTTCCCGGGGGCGCACGGCGTCGGTCGTGCGCCTCTGACCTGTTCGAATACGCCCCTGCCAGCCCAACTTGTCCACAGATTCCACAACTTTCTGCCGTCCACACCCTGGGGACCGGATCGGCCACCCACAATCTGTCCACAGGGCAGCATGGTGAGGCACCATCAGGCCAGGTCAGACGGCTGTGGATTTGTTGAAGAAAGTGATCCACAGCCTGTGGACGAGCAGATCGTCCACAGGCCCGCCCACCTCACCGTCCCCAGGCAACCCACAGGGTCGGGTCCTCTGTGCACAGGATCAGGCCTCTCATCCACATCCTTGTCCACTGTTCGGCAACCGCACCGCCCTCCTCACCGCCCCGAGTGAAAGCCGTCACACCACCGTGGACGTTTGGGCTGTGGAGTAGTGGGGGAAACCTGGGGACACAGCTGTGGACTGTCGGGGGTCGCCTGGGGACGGCCTGTGCAGAAGTTTTTGTTCTCCACAGACACAGTGGGTTGTCCACCGCCTCCGCCCACAGGCCCGGTGGATAAAAAACTGGGGTTGACCAGCGGAAATCGGGTTATCCACCGTTTCCACAGGCCCTACTACTACTCCCATAGACAGTTAGGCCGGATTCGGTTTTCAAGCAGGTCCTGTGCACAACTCGCCGGATCGCTCTCCCGACGCCTCGCTCCCGACTTGACGGCCGGCCGCACCGACTGTCGGCGCCGTACGTCAGACTGGACTCCGGCATCGAGCCGACGACGAAGGCCAGCAACAGCAGGAGGCGGTTTCCGGTGAAGATCCGGGTGGAGCGCGATGTACTCGCGGAGGCGGTGGCGTGGGCGGCCCGTAGCCTTCCGGCCCGGCCGCCGGTGCCCGTTCTCGCGGGCCTTCTCCTGAAGGCCGAGGAGGGCATGCTCAGCCTCTCCGGCTTCGACTACGAGGTCTCGGCCCGCGTCTCGGTCGAGGCGGACGTCGAGGAGGACGGCACCGTCCTCGTCTCCGGCCGGCTGCTCGCCGACATCTGCCGCGCCCTCCCCAACCGCCCGGTGGAGATTTCCACAGACGGTGTACGGGCGACCGTGGTCTGCGGCTCCTCCAGGTTCACACTCCACACCCTGCCTGTGGAGGAATACCCGGCGCTCCCGCAGATGCCGACCGCGACCGGCACCGTGCCCGGTGAGGTCTTCGCCTCCGCCGCCGCCCAGGTCGCCATCGCCGCCGGCCGCGACGACACGCTGCCCGTGCTGACCGGTGTGCGCATCGAGATCGAGGGCGACCGGGTCACCCTGGCCTCCACCGACCGCTACCGCTTCGCGGTCCGCGAGTTCCTGTGGAAGCCGGAGAACCCGGACGCGTCCGCCGTGGCCCTGGTGCCGGCGAAGACGCTCCTCGACACCGCCAAGTCCCTGACCAGCGGAGACACGGTCACCCTGGCGCTGTCCGGCTCGGGTGCGGGCGAGGGTCTGATCGGTTTCGAGGGCGCCGGCCGACGCACCACGACCCGTCTGCTCGAGGGCGACCTGCCCAAGTACCGCACGCTGTTCCCGACCGAGTTCAACTCCGTCGCCGTCATCGAGACCGCCCCGTTCGTCGAGGCCGTCAAGCGTGTGGCCCTGGTCGCCGAGCGGAACACCCCGGTGCGGCTGAGCTTCGAGCAGGGCGTGCTGATCCTGGAGGCCGGTTCCTCCGACGATGCACAGGCTGTGGAAAGGGTCGACGCCAAGCTGGAGGGCGACGACATCTCGATCGCCTTCAACCCGACCTTCCTGCTGGACGGCCTGAGCGCGATCGACTCGCCGGCCGCGCAGCTGAGCTTCACCACCTCGACCAAGCCCGCGCTGCTCAGCGGCCGCCCGGCTGTCGACGCGGAGGCGGACGAGGCCTACAAGTACCTGATCATGCCGGTTCGGCTGTCCGGCTGACCCCACAGGTGTGCACCCGTGTCCGGGCGTAGGCTCGGACGCGGGTACGAAACTGCACACACACTTAAGGAACCACCTGATGGAGCTCGGTCTCGTCGGTCTCGGCAAGATGGGCGGCAACATGCGCGAGCGCATCCGCCGCGCAGGCCACACCGTCATCGGATACGACCGCAATCCGGACCTCGCGGATGTCCACAGCCTGGAAGAGCTTGTGGGCAAGCTGAAGGGCCCGCGGGTGGTGTGGGTGATGGTGCCCGCCGGCGCTGCCACCCAGTCCACGATCGACGAGCTGGCCGCTCTGCTGTCGCCCGGCGACATCGTGGTCGACGGCGGCAACTCCCGCTGGACGGACGACGAGAAGCACGCCGCGGAGCTGGCGGCCAAGGGCATCGGCTTCGTCGACTGCGGTGTCTCGGGCGGCGTCTGGGGCCTGGAGAACGGCTACGCGCTGATGTACGGCGGGGACAAGGAGCACGTCGCCCTGGTCCAGCCGGTCTTCGACGCGCTCAAGCCGGAGGGTGACTTCGGCGCCGTGCACGCCGGCAAGGTCGGTGCCGGGCACTTCGCCAAGATGGTCCACAACGGCATCGAGTACGCCATGATGCAGGCCTACGCCGAGGGCTGGGAGCTGCTCGAGAAGGTGGACTCGGTCACCGACGTGCGCGAGGTCTTCCGCTCCTGGCAGGAGGGCACGGTCATCCGTTCCTGGCTGCTGGACCTGGCGGTGAACGCGCTGGACGAGGACGAGCACCTCGAGCAGCTCAGGGGTTATGCACAGGACTCCGGTGAAGGCCGGTGGACGGTGGAAGCGGCGATCGACAACGCGGTCCCGCTGCCGGCGATCACGGCCTCGCTGTTCGCGCGGTTCGCCTCCCGTCAGGAGGACTCCCCGCAGATGAAGATGATCGCCGCGCTCCGCAACCAGTTCGGCGGGCACGCGGTCGAGAAGAAGTAACGACACAGCAGTACACAGCAGTAGCCGGGGGAGGTCGGCGCCGTCATGCACGTTTCGCATCTGTCGCTGGCCGACTTCCGCTCGTACGCCCGGGCCGAGGTTCCCCTCGACCCGGGCGTCACCGCTTTCGTGGGCCCGAACGGGCAGGGCAAGACCAATCTCGTCGAGGCGGTCGGCTATCTGGCGACCCTGGGCAGCCACCGGGTGTCCTCGGACGCCCCCCTGGTCCGGATGGGCGCCGAGCGGGCCGTGATACGTGCCGCGGTGCGGCAGGGCGAGCGGCAGCAGCTGGTGGAGCTGGAGCTGAACCCGGGCCGCGCGAACCGGGCCCGGATCAACCGGTCCTCGCAGGTCAGGCCCCGGGACGTGCTGGGGATCGTACGGACGGTGCTGTTCGCCCCGGAGGACCTGGCCCTGGTGAAGGGCGACCCGGGGGAGCGCCGCCGGTTCCTGGACGAGCTGATCACGGCGCGGTCGCCGCGGATGGCGGCGGTGCGGTCCGACTACGAGCGGGTGCTGAAGCAGCGGAACACCCTGCTGAAGACGGCGGCGATGGCGCGCCGGCACGGCGGCCGCTCCATGGACCTGTCCACCCTGGACGTGTGGGACCAGCACCTCGCGCGGGCGGGCGCGGAGCTCCTGGCGCAGCGGCTGGACCTGATCGGGACGCTCCAGCCGCTGGCGGACAAGGCGTACGAGCAGCTGGCGCCCGGCGGCGGTCCGCTGGGGCTGGCGTACCGCGGGAGCGCGGAGCTGGCCGGGGCGCAGTCCCGGGAGGAGCTGTACGAGGTGCTCCTCGCGGCGCTCGCGGAGGCGCGCAAGCAGGAGATCGAGCGGGGCGTGACCCTGGTGGGCCCGCACCGCGACGAGCTGGTGCTGAAGCTGGGCGAGCTGCCGGCCAAGGGGTACGCGAGCCACGGGGAGTCCTGGTCGTACGCGCTGGCGCTGCGGCTGGCCTCGTACGATCTGCTGCGCTCGGAGGGGAACGAGCCGGTGCTGGTGCTGGACGACGTGTTCGCGGAGCTGGACGCGCGGCGCCGGGAACGGCTGGCGGAGCTGGTGGCTCCTGGGGAGCAGGTGCTGGTCACCGCCGCTGTGGACGATGACGTACCGGGTGTGTTGGCGGGTGCTCGGTTCGCGGTCTCGGGTGGAGAGGTGACCCGGCTGTGAGTGATCCGAAGAGCGAGGAGCCGCGGAAGGCGCCGGAGCCGTCCGGGGTGGACCTGGCCCGGCAGGCCCTGTACGCGGCCCGGGAACAGGCGCGGGCCCGCGGGCAGGGCCTGGCCGGGCGGAAGAGGCAGGGCCAGCCGGGGCTGAGGTCGGGTGCGCGGGCGGACGGCCGGGACCCGATGCCGCTGATGGCGGCGCTGGACCGGCTGCGGACGGAGCGCGGCTGGGAGATGCCGATGGCCGTGGCCGGGGTGATGGAGCGCTGGCCGGAGATCGTCGGGCGGGAGATCGCCGTCCACTGCGTGCCGGAGAAGTACGAGGACCGCGAGCTGACCGTGCGCTGCGACTCCTCGGCGTGGGCGGCACAGCTGAAGCTGCTGGCCCCGCAGCTGGTGGCGACGCTGAACAAGGAGCTCGGCCAGGGCACGGTGCGGTTGATCCGAGTGCAGGGCCCGGGTGGCCGGCCGCGCCGGTACGGCCCGCTGCGGGCGCCCGGCAGCGAGGGCCCCGGCGACACCTGGGGCTAGGGCTGCCCCCCTGCGCTCGTCCCCCTGCGCTCGTCCCCCTGCGCCCGTCTCACTGCGCTCGTCCCACTGCACCGGCCCCCCTCCAGGAGGCACTTCCTGTGCCCCTCATACCCGGGACCGGAGGCCGAACCCCCGGGCCCCGTCCGTCCGTGGGTTCCAGTGGTGTCCCTCACGGTAGCCGGAGGTTGACAGGCCGAAGCGCTGGATGCCCGTGTGAGCCTCTTAGAGCCCCTTCCTGAATATGGGGAGTCGGCCGAGGGAGGTTGAGGGCGGCACATGCGGACTCAGGTACCGGCAAACCCCCATTCATGTCAGCGCTACCGGTAGACTGGTGTAATAGTGGCGTCCCGCTTGCGGGATCCGCCGACTGACCGCTGACAACGCAGATCGACGCAGCCGCTCCTGCTTGCATGCCTGCTGGCCCGGAGTACGGCCTGTGCTGTGCCAGAAAGGGCGCTTCGTGGCCGATTCCGGCAACTCCAACGAGAACAATCAGTACACCGGCAGCAACATCCAGGTCCTGGAGGGCTTGGATGCTGTGCGCAAGCGGCCCGGCATGTACATCGGGTCGACGGGTGAGCGGGGCCTCCACCACCTCGTGTACGAGGTGGTCGACAACTCGGTCGACGAGGCGCTGGCCGGTCACGCGGACACCATCGACGTGACCATCCTGGCCGACGGTGGCGTGCGCGTGATCGACAACGGCCGCGGCATCCCCGTGGACATCGTGCCCTCCGAGGGCAAGCCGGCGGTCGAGGTCGTGCTCACCGTGCTGCACGCGGGCGGCAAGTTCGGCGGCGGCGGCTACGCCGTCTCCGGTGGTCTGCACGGTGTGGGTGTCTCCGTCGTGAACGCGCTGTCGACGAAGGTCTCGGTCGAGGTCAAGCGGGACGGCTACCGCTGGAGCCAGGACTACAAGCTCGGTGCCCCCACGGCGGCGCTGCAGAAGAACGAGGAGACCGACGAGACGGGTACGTCGGTGACCTTCTGGGCCGACTCCGACATCTTCGAGACCACCGAGTACTCGTTCGAGACGCTGTCGCGGCGCTTCCAGGAGATGGCGTTCCTCAACAAGGGGCTGACGCTGTCGCTGACGGACGAGCGCGAGTCGGCGAAGGCCACGGTGGGCGCGGATTCGGCCGAGGAGGCCGATGACAACCAGGCGCGGACGGTGAAGTACCACTACGAGGGCGGCATCGTCGACTTCGTGAAGTACCTCAACTCGCGCAAGGGCGAGCTGATCCACCCGACGGTGATCGACGTCGAGGCCGAGGACAAGGAGCGGATGCTCTCGGTCGAGATCGCGATGCAGTGGAACTCGCAGTACAGCGAGGGTGTCTACTCCTTCGCGAACACGATCCACACGCACGAGGGCGGTACCCACGAAGAGGGCTTCCGCGCCGCGCTGACCTCGCTGGTCAACAAGTACGCGCGCGACAAGAAGCTGCTCCGGGAGAAGGACGACAACCTCACGGGTGACGACATCCGCGAGGGTCTCACCGCGATCATCTCGATCAAGCTGGGCGAGCCGCAGTTCGAGGGCCAGACCAAGACCAAGCTGGGCAACACGGAGGCCAAGACCTTCGTGCAGAAGGTCGCGCACGAGCACCTCAACGACTGGTTCGACCGCAATCCGGTCGAGGCCGCGGACATCATCCGCAAGTCGATCCAGGCGGCGACCGCCCGGGTGGCGGCGCGCAAGGCCCGCGACCTGACCCGCCGCAAGGGGCTGCTGGAGAGCGCCTCGCTGCCGGGCAAGCTGTCCGACTGCCAGTCGAACGACCCGACGAAGTGCGAGATCTTCATCGTCGAGGGCGACTCGGCCGGCGGCTCGGCCAAGTCCGGCCGCAACCCGATGTACCAGGCCATCCTGCCCATCCGCGGCAAGATCCTGAACGTCGAGAAGGCGCGCATCGACAAGATCCTCCAGAACACCGAGGTGCAGGCGCTGATCAGTGCCTTCGGCACCGGTGTGCACGAGGACTTCGACATCGAGAAGCTCCGCTATCACAAGATCATCCTGATGGCGGACGCCGACGTCGACGGCCAGCACATCAACACCCTGCTGCTGACCTTCCTGTTCCGCTTCATGCGGCCGCTGGTGGAGGCGGGGCACGTGTACCTGTCCCGGCCGCCGCTGTACAAGATCAAGTGGGGTCGTGACGACTTCGAGTACGCGTACTCGGACCGCGAGCGCGACGCCCTGGTGGAGCTCGGCAAGCAGAACGGCAAGCGGATCAAGGAAGACTCGATCCAGCGCTTCAAGGGTCTCGGCGAGATGAACGCCGAGGAGCTCCGCGTCACCACCATGGACGTGGACCACCGGGTGCTCGGCCAGGTGACCCTCGACGACGCGGCGCAGGCCGACGACCTGTTCTCGGTGCTGATGGGTGAGGACGTCGAGGCCCGGCGCTCCTTCATCCAGCGCAACGCCAAGGACGTCCGCTTCCTCGACATCTGAGTCGGTCCGTCGCTGACCGCCTGAAAGGATCTGAAGACCAGCAATGGCCGACGAAACCACCCCCACCACCGAAGCCGCCGAGGAAGAGCCGCAGCTGCGCATCGAGCCCGTCGGGCTCGAGACGGAGATGCAGCGCTCCTACCTCGACTACGCGATGTCCGTCATCGTGTCCCGCGCGCTGCCCGACGTACGGGACGGCCTCAAGCCGGTCCACCGCCGGGTGCTGTACGCGATGTACGACGGCGGCTACCGGCCCGAGAAGGGCTTCTACAAGTGCGCCCGCGTCGTCGGTGACGTCATGGGTACGTACCACCCGCACGGCGACTCCTCGATCTACGACGCGCTGGTCCGGCTGGCCCAGCACTGGTCGATGCGCCTGCCCCTGGTGGACTCCAACGGCAACTTCGGTTCCCCGGGCAACGACCCGGCCGCCGCCATGCGGTACACCGAGTGCAAGATGATGCCGCTGTCGATGGAGATGGTCCGGGACATCGACGAGGAGACCGTCGACTTCCAGGACAACTACGACGGCCGCAACCAGGAGCCGACGGTCCTGCCGGCCCGGTTCCCGAACCTGCTGGTGAACGGCTCCGCCGGTATCGCCGTCGGTATGGCCACCAACATCCCGCCGCACAACCTCCGCGAGGTCGCGGAGGGCGCGCAGTGGTACCTGGCCAACCCGGAGGCCTCGCACGAGGACCTGCTGGACGCGCTGATGGAGCGCATCAAGGGCCCCGACTTCCCGACCGGCGCCCTGGTGGTGGGCCGCAAGGGCATCGAGGAGGCCTACCGGACCGGCCGCGGCTCGATCACGATGCGCGCGGTGGTCGAGGTCGAGGAGATCCAGAACCGGCAGTGCCTGGTGGTCACGGAGCTTCCGTACCAGACCAACCCGGACAACCTCGCGCAGAAGATCGCCGACCTGGTGAAGGACGGCAAGATCGGCGGCATCGCCGACGTCCGCGACGAGACCTCCTCCCGTACCGGCCAGCGCCTGGTGATCGTCCTCAAGCGGGACGCCGTCGCCAAGGTCGTGCTGAACAACCTGTACAAGCACACCGACCTGCAGACCAACTTCGGCGCGAACATGCTGGCGCTGGTCGACGGGGTGCCTCGGACGCTCTCGCTGGACGCGTTCATCCGCCACTGGGTGCACCACCAGATCGAGGTCATCGTCCGCCGGACGAAGTTCCGTCTGCGCAAGGCGGAGGAGCGCGCCCACATCCTGCGCGGCCTGCTGAAGGCGCTGGACGCGATCGACGAGGTCATCGCCCTGATCCGGCGCAGCGACACCGTCGAGGTGGCCCGCGAGGGCCTGATGGGCCTGCTCCAGATCGACGAGATCCAGGCGAACGCGATCCTGGAGATGCAGCTCCGCCGGCTCGCCGCCCTGGAGCGGCAGAAGATCGTCGCCGAGCACGACGAGCTGCAGGCGAAGATCAACGAGTACAACGCGATCCTGGCCTCGCCGGAGAAGCAGCGGTCCATCGTCAGCGAGGAGCTGGCGGCCATCGTCGAGAAGTTCGGCGACGACCGGCGCTCCAAGCTGGTGCCCTTCGACGGTGACATGTCCATCGAGGACCTGATCGCCGAAGAGGACATCGTCGTCACGATCACCAACGGCGGGTACGTCAAGCGCACCAAGACCGAGGACTACCGGTCGCAGAAGCGCGGCGGCAAGGGTGTGCGCGGCACCAAGCTGAAGCAGGACGACATCGTCGACCACTTCTTCGTCTCGACCACCCACCACTGGCTGCTGTTCTTCACGAACAAGGGCCGGGTGTACCGGGCGAAGGCGTACGAGCTGCCGGACGCCGGCCGGGACGCGCGCGGCCAGCACGTGGCGAACCTGCTGGCCTTCCAGCCGGACGAGCAGATCGCGGAGATCCTGGCGATCCGCGACTACGAGGCCGCGCCGTACCTGATCCTGGCCACCAAGGCGGGCCTGGTGAAGAAGACGGCGCTGAAGGACTACGACTCGCCCCGTTCGGGTGGTGTGATCGCCATCAACCTGCGGGAGACCGCGGACGGCGGCGACGACGAGCTGATCGGCGCGGAGCTGGTGTCCGCGGACGACGACCTCCTGCTGATCAGCCGGAAGGCGCAGTCGATCCGCTTCACCGCCACCGATGACGCGCTGCGCCCGATGGGCCGTGCCACCTCGGGCGTGAAGGGCATGAGTTTCCGCGAAGGCGACGAGCTGCTTTCCATGAGCGTGGTCCGGCCCGGTACGTTCGTCTTCACCGCGACCGACGGCGGCTACGCCAAGCGGACGCCGGTCGACGAGTACCGCGTCCAGGGTCGTGGTGGTCTGGGTATCAAGGCCGCGAAGATCGTGGAAGACCGCGGGTCGCTCGTCGGAGCGCTCGTGGTGGACGAATCGGATGAAATTCTGGCAATCACCCTCGGCGGTGGTGTGATTCGTACGCGCGTCAACGAAGTCAGGGAGACCGGCCGTGACACCATGGGCGTCCAGCTGATCAACCTGGGCAAGCGTGACGCCGTCGTGGGTATCGCGCGCAATGCCGAAGCCGGTCAGGAGGCCGAGGAGGGCGACGAGCCCGAGACGGTCGAGGGACAGGCCACCGAGGCCGCCGAGGACACGCAGTCCTCGGCCGGGGAGCAGTAGGAGCAATCGTGAGTGGAGCCACGGGCGCCGGACCGGCCACGCCTGGAGCGAACGGTGCCCGTGGCCCTGCCGCGGACTCCCAGGGGGGAACCGTGACGGACACCCGGGGGCCGCAGCCCCAGCCGCAGCCGTACCACCCGCCGCAGGCGTACGCGGGTCCGGGCGCGCAGCGCGGGGAGCAGGCCCAGGGCCAGGCCGGCCAGCGAAAGCCGCGGACGGGCGGGCGTACGACGCCCAGGACGCGCAAGGCACGACTGCGGGTGGCGAAGGCCGATCCGTGGTCGGTGATGAAGGTCAGCTTCCTGCTGTCGATCGCGCTGGGCATCTGCACGATCGTGGCGTCGGTGGTGCTGTGGATGGTCATGGACGCCATGGGGGTCTTCTCGACCGTCGGCGGGACCATCAGCGAGGCCACCGGCTCCAACGAGAGCAACGGCTTCGATCTGCAGTCCTTCCTGTCGCTGCCGCGCGTGCTCATCTTCACCTCGGTGATCGCGGTGATCGACGTGGTGCTGATGACCGCCCTCGCGACGCTGGGCGCCTTCATCTACAACCTGTCGGCGGGCTTCGTGGGCGGTGTGGAGCTCACCCTCGCCGAGGACGAGTAGGCCGCTGATCAGCGATTTGGGAACTCCCGGGTCTGTGCGCTAATCTTCAGAGGTCAGCGCACAGCGCGGAGGGGCTATAGCTCAGTTGGTTAGAGCGCATCCCTGATAAGGATGAGGCCACAGGTTCAAATCCTGTTAGCCCCACAGTACGGTTACGGCCCGGCGGAGATTCTCCGCCGGGCCGTTGCCGTTGGGCCTCCCGGGGCGTTTCCAGGTCGTTCCCAGGTAACCGATCGGTATCGGTCGGTGTGTATTGTTGGGCGCCTGAAGTCCCCTACGTCAAAGAGAGACGAGGTCGCGCGGTGAAGAAGCTGCTCCTGGTCGCACTGGCCGCCATCGGCGGGCTCCTCGTGTACCGCCAGATCCAGGCGGACCGCGCCGAGCAGGACCTGTGGACGGAGGCGACCGACTCCGTGCCGTCCGGTTCCGGTGTGTGAGACCGAACGCTGTGACGCGAAGCCCCGGCTGCCGCTGCGGCCGGGGCTTTGTGCTGTTCCGGGGCGATACGACCCCGGAGTTCCGATTCGCTAATATTTGAGTTGCGTCAGCAAATCCGGGGTGGGGCGTGATGGGTCGGGTCCGTACGGGTCGGGTGGCAGCCGGGGCTGCGGCCCTCTGCGCGGCGGTTGCCGCGGTCGTGGCCGGTGCCGCACCGGGAGCGGCGTACGCGGCGGCCGGACCGGACCAGGGCTCCGCGTACCGGACGGGGCCGGACAGCCGCCGGATCGAGGGCGGGGCGAACGGCGCGGTCGGGCCCGCGCTGGACGTGGGCCGGTTCTACGAGGACACCCTCGCGCCCGCGCAGGAACGCTTCTACCAGGTGGTCCTCGACGACCGGTCCAGCGTGTACGTCTCCGCCGTCGCCCGGCCGGCTCCGCAGAGCAAGGTGGCGTACGGGGACGGCATCGAGGTCGCGCTGACCGACACCGCCGGGCAGTCCTGCACCAGCACGGACGACGTCAACTTCGGCTCCGAGCAGGCACGGCCGATCGCCGACGCGGACGTGCGCCGCCTGGAGGAGGACGGCAAGTGCCAGCAGGCGGGCCCCTATTACGTGAAGCTGACCCGGACCAGCGCCAAGGAATCCGATCAGGCGCCGTGGCCGGTGGAGCTCCACGTGATGCGGGAGCCGAAGCTGTCCGGCAGCAACGCCCCCCAGACCGCGCCCAGCGCCTGGCCCTCGGCCCCGGTGACCCCGCCCTCCGACCAGCGGGTGGTGCGCACCGGCGGCACCGGCTTCAACGACGCGCGGGCCCTGGACACCGGCGTGTGGGGCGACTCCGTGAAGCCGGGGCAGACCCTCTTCTACCGGGTGCCGGTGGACTGGGGGCAGCAGCTCAGCGTCAGCACCGAACTGGCCGGCGGCAAGCTCACCCGGAGCTCCGGGTACGCGGGCTACGGGCTCGTCACCGAGGTGTACAGCCCGGCGCGGCTCCTGGCCGCGTCCGAGAGCGAGTCGTTCGACGGCAAGCAGGCGAAGGCGGACCTGGGGCCGCTGGCCCCGGTGGCGTACGAGAACCGGTACGCGGACGCTGCGGCGGCCCGGCCGGTGCGGACGGCCGGCTGGTACTACCTGGCGGTGACCGTCGACAAGGAGGTCGGCGAGTTCACGGCGGAGGACGTGCCGCTGCAGCTGACCATGCGGGTGAAGGTCGGCGGGACGGCGAAGGCCTCGCCGGCGTACGCGGAAAGCCTGACCGCGGCCGGGTTCGGGGTCGACGAGGAGGACCGGGCTGCGGCCCGCGAAGGCCTGACGGCGCCGGAGGCCGCCGACGCGGCGGACACCCGGTCGGCGATGACGGTGGTGGCCGCGGCCGGGTTCGGTACGGGCACCCTGCTGCTGCTCGGCCTGGGCGGCTGGATCCTGCTGGCGCGGCGGTCCGCTACATCCGGGTGAGCGCCCAGATGCCCACCGCGTAGCAGGCCAGCGCGGCGACCAGCAGGGACAGCTTCGTACGGGCGGAGGGACCGGCGGCTGTGCGGGAGGCCGGAACCGCCGGCGAGGCGGCCATCGCGGTGGGCGCCGACGGCATCGGCGCGGTGTGGACCGGCGGTGCGAGATGGAAGCTGCCGGTCTGCGAGGCCGGGGACTCCTGCGGGGGCCGGGGCACCGGGTACTGGGGCTGCGGCGCTGCGTACGCACGCTCTGGTGCCGCGTACGGCTGCTGCGCCGCGTACGGCTGCTGTGCCGAGGTCCGGGTCTGCTCCGCGTCGAGGGCGGCGGCGCCCTGCTCGGACAGCACGGTCGCCTCGCCCAACGGCGGTCCCGGCCGGGGCGCGGACTGCTGCGGGACGGTCCCCGCGGTCGGGGAGCCGGGAGTGACCGCCGAGGTGCCCTGCGGGCCCTGGGGGCCCTGGGGGCCGAATCCGGCCGGGAGCGGACCGAGCTGGTCGAAGACCTCCACCGGTTCCGCACCCGGGTCGGCCGGCGGCAGCAGCTCCACGGCCTCGGCGAGGGCCCTGCGGGCCCCGGTGGCGGTGCGGAACCGGGCGTCGGGGTCCGGCTGCAGGAGGTTCGCCACGACCTGCCAGACCGGCCCGGGGACGCCCTCCGGGGGGCCGGGCGTGCCGTGGGCGCGGAAGTGGTCGACCAGGGCCTGGGAGTCGGGTTTGCGGCCCTGGAGGAGGTAGAGGGCGACCAGGCCGACGGCGTACAGGTCGGCCGGGAAGTCGGGTTCGGCGCCGAGGAGTTGCTCCGGGGCGAAGTAGCCCGGGGTGCCGACCACGTAGTTGGTCTCGGTCAGCCGGGGCTCGCCCTTGCGCATGGAGATCCCGAAGTCGGACAGCCGCAGGTGCGGCTGCCCGGATCCGGTGGCCTCCATCAGGATGTTGGCCGGTTTGATGTCGCGGTGGACGACCCCCTCCGCGTGGACCGCCGCCAGCCCCGACAGGAGCTGGTCGAGCAGGGTGCACACGAACCGGGGCGGCAGCGGCCCGTAGTCGCCGATGACGTGGGCCAGCGAACCGCCGCTGACCAGGTCCATGGTGAACAGGACCTTGTCGTCGTCCGCGGCCCAGCTGGCCGGGGCCAGCACGTGCGGGTGGTCGATGCGCAGGGCCTGTTCACGTACGAAGCGCAGCAGGGTGTGGGCGTCGCTCTGCAGCAGCACCTTGGCGGCGACGTACCGGCGGCGCCGGTGGTCCCAGGCGCGCCAGACGGCGCCTGCTCCGCCACGTCCGATCGGATCGATCAACTCGTACCGACCGGCGAAGATCTCACCCATCCGCTGCGCCCGTCCCCCGTGCTCCGCTGCCGTGTGCAGACTGCCGTCAGTTCTGGTGGGCCTCGTAGTGGGCGACCGCGTCCGCGGTGCGTCCGGCTCCGTACACCCGGAGGAACTCTGCCAGCTCCGGGTGGCTGGGGGCGAGGGTGTCCGCCGCGTCGATGATGTCCCCGGCCGCGGAGACCGAGCGCAGCAGCGACTGGATCTCACGGACCACGCGCTTGACGGTGGGAGCGCCCGAACCGGTCGCGGTCTGGCCGCTGTTGCTGAGGACCGAGCCTCCCTGGGTCTTCTTGATCTCGTCCATCCGGTCGGTGGCCTCGGCGGCGCTGACGCTGCCGGCGGCGACCTGTCCGGCCAGATCCTGGAGGGCCTGGACCCGCTGGACCACGGCAGGGTTCCCGATCTTCGCGCGCTGGCCGCTCATCAGCTGGGAGAGCATGGGCGCGGACAGGCCGAGGACGGCAGCGAGGCGTGCCTGGTTCAACCCGAGATCATCTATGAGCCGGCGGAAGAGCGCCCCGAGCGGCTCCCCGTACCAGCTGCGCTGAAGCTCTCTGGCTCTGGCGGTGGCCTCTTGCTGTACTGCGTCCACTCTTACTACTCCCCTTCGCTGGTGCGAACCTCGCGAGCATCTTACGGAGAGTGGTCGCGGGGCGGGAGTCCCTATCATTTTGCGGGATCAGGGGGTACACCCGGTACTCTGGTCTGCGGACGTGGCCGCACCCGCACGGGTGGTGGTCCCATCCGTTTTTCCGGGGGCCTTAGCTCAGTTGGTAGAGCGCTGTCTTTGCATGGCAGATGTCAGGGGTTCGACTCCCCTAGGCTCCACAGATAGACCCTCCTGACCTGCGTAAACGCGGGTCAGGAGGGCATTTTTGTTTTCGCTGGTGGGCACATCGGGCGGCTTACCGCCGTTCCACGGCCTACATCGAAACCAAGGAGCGAAGGGCCGGAGACCCCGCGTTCGTCGTCCGCCGGCGCGCAGTCGGCAAGCCGGGCGGGCGGGCACAGTGCCCCGCCGCGCGGGCCCATGAGGCTCGACGAGGCCGGCGAGCCGGTGCACGGGCCGCGCGACCATCCCGACCTCGCCAAGATGGCGGCGCTCGGGCTGCCGTTCTGGCTCGCCGGCGGCCAGGCGAGCCCGGAGGCGGTGGCTGCCGCCCGGGCCGAGGGGGCGGCCGGGCGGCAGGTCGGCAGCGCCTTCGCGCTGTGCGAGGAGTCGGGGATGGCCGCCCACCTGCGCGAGGAGCTGCGCGGCCGGGCCCACGCGGACACCCTCACCGTCCGCAACGACCCCTACGCCTCGCCTACCTCGTTCCCCATGCTGAGGCTCTCCCCGGACGCGGAGCCGTACGCGGCGGCGGACGTGGTGGCGGACGTGGTGGAGTGGCCGGCGGCCGGGACGGGTTCCGCGGGATGAGCGTGACGGCAACGGACCGGCCGGTGGCGGGGGCGGGAGCCCCGGCACCGGCCGGTCGGAGGGCGGCGCGCGCCCGGAGGCGGGGCGCCGGGTCAGCGCGCGGCCGGCCCCAGCGTCGAGGCGAACCGGGCGAGTTCGGCCACGGCTTGGTCGATCCGGGCGGTGAGCGCGGCGGGGTCGGCGAAGTCACTGCGCTGCGCCATCAGCTGGGTGGGCACGGCCCAACCGCCGAGGGCGCGGACCACCGCCCGCAGGTGGTCGCAGGCGCCCGAGGCGTTGTGCAGGCTGGTCGCGGTGGCCGCGACCAGGACCGGGCGGTCGGCGAACGCGGTGTCCGGCAGGTGGTCCAGGACGTTCTTGAGCACCCCGGAGAGGCTGCCGTGCTGGACCGGAGTGACCAGCACCACGGCGTCGGCGGCGGCCACCTCCTTGCGCAGCCGGGCCACCGCCGGGTCCCGCAGCAGTTCGCCGGTGCGGTAGCGCTCAGGGTCGAGGGCGGGCAGGGCTAGCAGCGAGCGGTCGAGTTGGCCTGCCGTCAGGGTCCCGGTAAGTGCGGACCGTTCGGCGATCAGGCCGGTGAGCCTGTGGCAGCTGGACGTGCCGGCCATGCTGCCGGCGACCAGCAGGAGGTTCACGAATCCGCCCCGCGGGCCGCCCAGGCCTCCTTGAGGAGGTTCAGGTGCTCCAGGGCGGCCAGTACCTGGTCGGGGTCCACTCCGAAGTCGATCAGGCAGGCCACCTCGTCGATGCCGAGCGCGTCGAGGCGCTCCAGGGTGCGCAGGCCGTCCTCGACCGTGCCGAACAGGCCTCCGGTGTCGAAGTATCGGTCGAAGGAGCGCTCCACCAGGAAGTCGAGGTCGTCGTCGTCGAGCTCCTTCGGGTCGACGCCGGGCAGGATGTCCCCGGCGGCCTTCATGATCAGGCCGATCGAGCTGCGGATGTAGTCGCTGAACGGCCGGCGGACGGTCTCCCGGACGGCGTCCCGGTCGGTGCCGAGGAAGGTGTGCAACATCAGTGCCACCCGCCCGGCGGCTCCCCCCGCCTCTGCGGGCAGGGCGGCCCGGTAGGCGGCGATCTTCTTGGCCAGGTCGTCCACGTCCTGGCCGAGCAGGTGGGTGAGCAGGCCGAGGCCCAGTTCGCCGGCCTGCCGGAAGGTGTCGGGGCTGCCCGCACTGGTGAGCCAGACGGGCAGTTCGGACTGCACGGGCGCGGGGTAGCTGCGGACGGCCACCGGGGTGCCGTCGCCGTTCGGCAGGGTGACCTCCTCCTGGCGCCAGAGGCGCCGCACCGTGTCGATGGTCTCGGTCAGCACCTCCTTGCGCCCGGCGTAGTTCTCCGGGCGCAGCACGAAGTCGTTGGCGTGCCAGCCGGAGGCGAAGGAGAGGCCCACCCGGCCCTCGGACAGGTTGTCGACCACCGACCACTCCTCGGCGACCCGCACCGGGTGGTGCAACGGGCCGACCACGCTGCCGGCCCGGATGCCGACGCGCTCGGTGACGGCGGCGAGCGCCGCGCCGGTGACCGCCGGGTTGGGGTACTGGCCGCCGAACTCGTGGAAGTGCCGCTCGGGCGTCCAGACGGCGCTGAAGCCGTGGGTGTCGGCGAACCGCGCGCCCTCGAGCAGCAGCCGGTACTGCTCGCGCCCGCGGCCTTGGCCGTCCGCGAAGTAGAAAAGACTGAAGTGCACTGCCTTGCCCCCTGTGGCGAAGGTGGATCCGGACCGGGCGGGAGCCGGCGGCCCGACGGAGCCCAGACTCCGGTGAGAAGAGAATCGATGTGACGGCCGGTCAGGATTTGCTGCTGGCGGCCCGCTCCGGCGCCGTGGCGTCGGTACCGTCGTCGGCCTTGCCGGTCGTGGGCCGCGAGTGCCGCACCAGCAAGGTGGCCAGCGCGGCGACCACCAGGACGGCGGCCGGCAGCAGGAAGGTGGTGCGGATGGCATCGGTGGTGTCGTCGTGGACGAGCCGGGCCTGCAGGAGTGCACCGACCATGGCGCTACCGAGCAGGCTGCCGCACAGGCGGGTGGTGTTGAACAGGCCGGACGCGGCCCCCGACATGGCCGGCTCGATCTTGTCGAAGGCGACCACGCCGGCCGGGGCGAAGGCCACGCCCATGCCCAGGCCGACGAAGACCAGCCCGGGCAGCAGCGCCGTCCAGCTGGAGTCGGCGCGGGTCAGCGCGGCCAGCAGCCCGATCCCGGCGGCGAACAGCGACAGGCCCGCGATCATCACGTACTTGCCCCCGAACCGGTCGCAGAGCCGACCGGAGTACGGTGCGATGAAGATCGAGACGAGCGGCGCGACGGCGATCAGCAGGCCGGCCTGGAAGGCGCTGAAGTCCCGCACCTCTTGAAGGTACAGCGGGGTGAGCAAGAGCATGCCGCCGAGGCCGCACGGGAGCGCGCCGACGACCACGGCCATCACGGTGAAGTTGCGGTCGCGCAGGATGGCGAACGGCACCAGCGGGTCGCGGTCCTGCCGGCCGCGCTCGACCAGCAGGAACACCGCGAGCACGGCCACGCCGATCAGCATCAGCAGCGGCACGCTGAGCGGGCCCCACAGGTTGCCCCAGTTGTGGGACTCCCCCTCCATCAGGCCGTACACCACGCAGAACATGGCGAGGGTGAGCAGGGCCGAGCCGAGGACGTCGATGCGGGGCTTGCTCCTCGGCGCCAGGGCCGGGACGAAGGCCAGCACCAGGACCGTGCCGATCACACCGACCGGGATGTTGATGTAGAAAATGCCCCGCCAGCCGAGCCAGGAGACCAGGAAGCCGCCGAGAGTGGGACCGGCGGCGGCGGTGATGCCCGCGAAGGAACCCCAGACGCCCATCGCCGTGCCGCGCCGGCTGGCCGGGAAGATCATGGTGATGATGGCCATCGCCTGCGGGGTCTGCAGCGCGCCGCCGACGCCCTGCAGGACGCGCGCGGCGATCAGCTGTCCGGGCGTCTGCGCCATACCGCAGGCCGCCGACGCGACGACGAACACGACCAGGCCGATGAGGAACATCTTGCGCGTGCCGTACAGGTCGCCCAGCCGACCGCCGATGACCAGCAGCACCGCGTAGGAGAGCAGATAGGCGTTGATCACCCAGAGCACCTGGTCGACCCCGGCGCCCAGACCCTCGGCCAGCGCGGGCACCGCGACGTTCACCGCGGTGGTGTCCAGCAGGACGACCGCCTGGGTGAAGCAGATGGCGAACATCGCCATCCACGGGTTCCGGTGGCGGTCTGGCACGCCGGGACGGCCGCCCGTGTCCGTGTCGGTGGCGTTCATCGGGCCGCCTTGCTTCGCTCGCTCATGGTTCTCTCCGAAGGTTGTAAGACGGCCCGAGAGGGCCTGGTGTGACTGATGGACTCTCGCCGTGCGCGGCTTCCGACGAGGGGACCGTGACACGGCGACAGGCCCGGGTCCGTCGCCGCGGCCCGGCTGACGGCCCGCCCGGCGAACCGCGGTGGGCTCGGCGCGGACACCGTCGCGGCCGGCACCCCGGAAGCCACCGAGGCCCGGTGCACGGTCCCGCCCACCGTGGGGCCGGCCCCGGGTGCGGCGTTCGTCCTGCCGCCGGCGGCCTGTCGGCCCACGCCGATGCCGGCCCTCTCGCCCACGCCCAGCCGGTCGCTCAGGCGGCATGACTTCGTCATTGGGACTCCTCGGTGCCCTGGTCCATCGGCGGCGGGGCCGTTCGACCGGCGGGCACGCCCGTCCGGTGGCGCGCCCCGCCCGTCGTGCGCCGGTCAGGCGTGGTCGGCCAGGCTGCGCGGGCGCAGGTCCGTCCAGTTGGCTTCGATGTGGTCGAGGGCGGCCTGGCGGCTGTCGGGGCCGAACGCGGTGTCCCAGCCGGCCGGGACCGCCACGGTGGTCGGCCAGAGGGAGTGCTGGCCCTCCTCGTTGACCAGGACCAGGTAGCTGCCGTCGCCGTTCTCGAACGGGTTGATGCTCACGGGGCGTTCCTTTCGGTGGAGCGGAGCGGAGCCGGGCCGGCCACGGACGGCCGACCCGGCGGATTGCGGGGTCAGTCGGTCGCGGGCAGGCGGAGCTCGGCGGCGAGCACCGAGCCGATCCGGGCGATCGGCTGCGGACGGGTCATCGCACCGTGCTCGCAGTCCACCGGGTGGTCGCGGACCTCCCCGGTGACGTGCGCCGCCCAGTCACCGGCGGTCGGGTCGTCGGGCGCCTTGTCCGCCGTGGCGGTGAAGAACAGCAAGTCGCCGTCGAATTGACGAGGCGTGAACTCCCTCATCAGGCGTGCGTTACGGACGAACCCGCGGGCCAGGTTCGTCAGCTGTTCGGAGGTCGCCCCGGCGAGCGGGCTCTGCTGCTCCCTGAGCAGGTCCAGCGCAAGCTCTGGCGTGAGCACCTCAACCTCGCCAGTCTGCACCGGGTGCCCAAGCGAGTCAAGAAGATCCGCCAGCGCGTACTGATCACCCGTCAGGCGAATTTCGGACACCGGAGCGGGGTAGCTGTCGAGCAGCGCGAGCAGTGCGACCTGCTCGCCCTGCTCGCGCAGACGGACCGCGATCTCGTGCGCCACCGTGCCGCCGAACGACCACCCGAGCAGGTGGTAGGGGCCCTCGGGCTGCACCTCCCGGATCAACGCAAGGTAGTCCTCGGCCATCTCGGCGAGCGTTGCGGGCGAGGTCTCGGTTTCGGTCAACGTGCGGGCCTGAAGACCGTACAGCGGTCGCTGCGGCTCCAGTTCGCGTAGCAGGCCTGAGTACACCCAGGCGATGCCGGCCGCCGGGTGGACGGCGAACAGTGGCGGCAGGGTGCCCTCGGCGCGCAGCGGCAGCAGGGTGGCGAAGTCGTCCGACCAGACCGAGGCGCCTGCCTCGGCGTCGGCCAGCCGCTCGGCCAGCCGGGCCACCGTCGGCGCCTCGAACAAGGCACGGATGCCCAGCTCGACCCCTGTGGATTGGCGCAGCCGGGCGGTCAGGCGGGCGGCGAGCAGCGAGTGGCCGCCGAGGTCGAAGAAGCCATCGTCGATGCCGACCTCGGGGAGGCCGAGCACGTCCGAGAAAGCGGCGCACAACTCCTTCTCCAGCGCGGTGCGCGGGGCCCTGCCCGCCACGACGGTGCCGAAGTCGGGCTCGGGCAACGCCTTGCGGTCGGTCTTGCCGCTGGGTGTCAGCGGCAGCGCGTCCAGGACCACGACCACGGTCGGCACCATGTAGTCGGGCAGCGCGCCGGCCAGGAAGGCGCGCACCTCGGCCGGGTCGAGCCCGGCGTCGGTGGCCGGAACGGCGTAGCCGACCAGCCGCTTCACTCCGCCGGCACCCTCGCTGACCACCACGGCACCCGCGGCCACGCCGGGGTGGCGGGCCAGCACGGTCTCGATCTCACCCAGCTCGATCCGGAAGCCGCGCACCTTGACCTGGTGGTCGACCCGGCCGAGGAACTCCAGGTTGCCGTCCTGCCGGCGGCGCACCAGGTCGCCGGTGCGGTACATCCGGCTGCCGGGCGGGCCGTACGGGTCGGCGACGAAGCGCTCGGCGGTCATGGCGGGCCGCTGCCAGTACCCGCGCGCCAGGCCGGATCCCGCTATGTAGAGCTCGCCGGGCACACCGACCGGGACGGGCCGCAGGCCGGCGTCCAGGACGTGGGTGCGGGCGTTCCAAATCGGCCGGCCGATCGGCGGGGCCTGCGGGGCGGGGCTGAGCGGGTCGCTCATGGTCGCGACCACGGTGGTCTCGGTGGGGCCGTACACCTGCATCACGGTGCGGCCCGGAGACCAGCGCTCGACCATGTCGGCGGGCAGGGCCTCGCCACCGACCACGAAGCCGCGCAGTGTGGGCAGGTCGCCGTCGGGCAGCGAGGCGAGCATCGGGGCGACCAGGTCCGTGTGGGTGACGCCGTACCGGGTGATCAGGTCGTACAGCTCCTGGCCGACGGCCTGCTGGTCCGGTCCGGGCACCACCAGGGCGGCGCCGGAGGAGAGCGTCATCACGATGTCGGCCATCGACACGTCGAAGCTGATCGAGACGACGAGCAGGAAGCGGCTGCCGGGGCCGAGGCCGAGCCGGTCGACGTGGGTGCCGGCCACCGAGGCGATACCTCGGTGGGAAACCACCACACCCTTGGGGCGGCCGGTGGAGCCGGAGGTGTAGATGACGTAACCGGGCCGGTCGAGGGTGAGCGGCGCGGTGCGGTCCGCGTCGCTCGGGTCGGTGGCCGGGTACGTCCCGTCCTCGTCCTGGTCGAGCACGATCACAGGACGTTCGCCGGCGGGCAGCCGGTCGGCAACGGCCGCCGTGGTGAGCACCAGGGCCGGGTCTCCGTCGGCCAGCATGTACTCGATGCGGTCGGCCGGGTATCCGGGGTCGATCGGCAGGTAGGCGGCGCCGGCCTTCACCACGCCGAGCAGCGCCACGACCATCTCGACCGACCGGGGCACGGCGAGCGCGACGAACTGCTCGGGGCCGACGCCGAGGCCGATCAGGCGGTGCGCGAGCCGGTTGGCCCGCTCGTTGAGCTCGCGGTAGGAGACCACCGTGTCGCCGAACACCACGGCGTCGCCGTCCGGTGTGCGGGTCGCCTGGGCCTCGAACAGCTCCGGCAGGGTCGCGGCCGGGACCTCGCGGGCGGTGTCGTTCCAGCCGTGCAGCAGCAGCTCGCGCTCGTCCGCGCCGAGGATCTCCAGCTCGCCGATGCGGCGGCCGGGGTCGGCCACCACGCTTTCGAGCAGCCGCAGCAGGTGACCGGCGAAGCGCTCGACGGTGGTGTGGTCGAACAGGTCGGCGCTGTACTCGACGACGCCCTCGATGCCGGCGGGCAGGCCGTCCGCGCCGCGCCGCTCGACCAGGTCGAGCGCCAGGTCGAACTTGGCCAGCCCGAGCGGGACGATCTCGGCGCGGCCGGTCAGCCCCGACAGGTCGAGCTCGGCGTTCAGACTCTCCTGGAAGGCCAGCATCACCTGGAACAGCGGGTGGCGGGACAGCGACCGGGACGGGTTGACCAGCTCGACCAGCCGCTCGAACGGCAGGTCGGGGTGGGCGTACGCGGCGAGGTCGTGGGTGCGGACCCGGTCCAGCAGCTCGGTGAAGGCCGGGTTGCCGGAGGTGTCGGTGCGCAGTACCAGGGTGTTGACGAAGAAGCCGACCAGCTCGTCCAGCGCGTCGTCGGTGCGGGCGGCGATCGGGCTGCCGATCGGGATGTCCTCGCCGGCACCGAGCCGGGTGAGCAGGGTGGCCAGCGCGGTCTGCAGCAGCATGAACACGGTGGAGCCGTTCGCCCGGGCCACCTCCTGCACCCGGCGGTGCAGTTCGGCGTCGATCCGCAGCGGCACGGTGCCGCCGCGGTAGCCGGCGACGGCCGGGCGCGGCCGGTCGGTGGGCAGGTCGAGCTGGTCGGGCAGGCCGGCCAGCGCGGTGCGCCAGAAGTCGAGCTGCTGGGAGAGCTGGCTCTGCTCGTCCGCCTCCTCGCCGAGCACCTCGCGCTGCCAGAGCGTGTAGTCGCCGTACTGGACCGGCAGCTCCTCCCACTGCGGGGACGAGCCGGCGGTGCGGGCGGTGTAGGCGCGGGACAGGTCGCGGGTGAGCGGGGTGGTGGACGGGCCGTCGGCGGCGATGTGGTGCAGCACCAGCAGCAGCACGTGCTGCTGCTCGCCCAGTTCGAACAGGTGGGCGCGCAGCGGGATCTCGGTGGCCAGGTCGAAGCCGCCGACGGCGGCGGTGTGCAGCTCCTCGGCCAGGGTCTCGCGGGTCGCCGCCTGCTCGTGCAGCCGGAGGCGGGCCTGTTCCGGGGTGAGGACCAGCTGGTACGGCGCGCCGTCGAAGTCCGGGAACAGGGTGCGGAGTGCTTGGTGGCGCTCGGTCACATCGTTCAGCGCCGCGGTGAGCGCGGTGCGGTCGAGCGGGCCGTCGAGGTGCAGCGCCACGGGGATGTTGTACAGCGGCGAGCCGCCCTCGAAGCGGTTGAGGAACCAGAGCCGGCCCTGCTGGTAGGAGAGCGGCAGCCGCTCCGGCCGCTCGTGGCGGCGCAGCTCGGGGCGGGCGCCGGAGGCGCCGGCCAGCCGCTCGGTGAGGCCGGCCACGGTGGGCGACTCGAACAGGTGGCGGATCTTCAGTTCGGCGTTGAACACCGCACGGATGCGGCTGATCAGCCGGATGGCGAGCAGCGAGTGGCCGCCCAGGGCGAAGAAGCTCTCCTCCAGCGGCACCGACGGCAGGCCGAGCACCTCGGCGAACAGGCCGGCGACCAGCTCCTCCTGGGCGGTCCGCGCGGCGCGCCCGGCCTGGGCACCGGGCTCCTCCTCGTGGACGGGGGCGGGCAGGGCCTTGCGGTCGAGCTTGCCGTTGGGCGTGAGCGGCAGCCGGTCGAGCAGCACCACGGCGCCGGGGACCATGTAGTCGGGCAGCTCGGTCGCGGCGTACCGGCGCAGCTCGGCGGCGTCGGGGCCGGCCGCGTCCGGGGTGCCGTCCGCGGCGGGCACGACGTACCCGACGAGCCGCTTGTCGCCCGGGCGGTCCTCGCGGACCAGGACGGCGGCCTGCCCCACCCGCGGGTGGGCGGCGAGCACGGACTCGATCTCGCCGAGCTCGATCCGGAAGCCGCGCAGCTTGACCTGGTAGTCGACGCGGCCGAGGTACTCGAGGTTGCCGTCGGCGGCCCAGCGGGCCAGGTCGCCGGTGCGGTACATCCGGCTGCCGGGCGGCCCGTACGGGTCGGCGGTGAACCGCTCGGCGGTCAGGCCGGGGCGGCCGAGGTAGCCGCGGGCCAAGCCGTCGCCGGCGATGTACAGCTCGCCGGCCACGCCGGGGGCGGTGAGGGCGAGGTTGCCGTCCAGGATGCGGATCTGGGTGTTGTCGATGGGCCGGCCGATGACGGGCGCGCCGGGGCGCTCGTCCAGCAGCGCCGAGGTGGACCAAATGGTGGTCTCGGTGGGGCCGTACATGTTCCGGACGCCGGCGGCCAGTTCGCGCAGCCGGGCGGCCAGGGCGGGCGGCAGGGCCTCGCCGCCGACCAGGACCCGCACCCCGGCGAGCGCCTCCGGGTGGGAGGCGATCAGCGCCTGCCAGAGCGAGGGGGTGGCCTGGACGACGCGGACGTGCTCGGCCTCGATGAGGGCGGCGAGCGCGGCCGGGTCCTGGACGGTCTCCTTGGCGGCGACCACCAGGGCGGCTCCGGAGAGCAGCGGCAGGTACATCTCGAGCGCGGCGATGTCGAAGGCGATGGTGGTGACGCCGAGCAGCCGGTCGTCGGCGGTCATCGGGACCTGCTCGCCCATGGCGGCGAGGAAGTTGACGAGCGAGGAGCGGGGCACCACGACGCCCTTGGGACGGCCGGTGGAGCCGGAGGTGTAGATGACGTACGCCGGGGTGGCCGCGTCCACGGTGATGCCCGGGCTGGTCGCGGGCTGGCCGGCGAGCCGGTCCTCCTGGTCGAGCAGCAGCCGGGGTACGGCGCCGTCGGTGGGGGTGTCGGCGGTGGTGACGAGCAGGGCGGGGGCCGCGTCCTGGAGCATGTAGGCGATCCGCTCGGCCGGGTAGTCCGGGTCCAGCGGCAGGTAGCCGGCGCCGGTCTTGAGGACCGCGAGCAGGGCGGTCACCAGGTCGGCGGTGCGCGGCAGGGCGAGGGCGACGTACTGCTCGGGCCGCACGCCCTCGGCGATCAGCAGGTGGGCGAGCCGGTTGGCGCGCTCGTCGAGTTCGCGGTAGCTGAGCCGCTCGGTGCCGGCGACGACCGCGAGGGCGTCCGGGGTGGCCCGGACGACGGCCTCGAACTGCTCCACGAGGCCCTGTGCGGGCAGGGCGCGGGCGGTGTCGTTCCAGCCGTACAGCAGCTGCTCCCGCTCGTCGTCGGCGAGGACGTCGAGCCCGCCGAGCCGCCGGCCGGGGTCGGCGACGACTGCCTGCAGCAGTCGGCGCAGCCGGGTGAGCAGCAGTTCGACGCTCTGCCGGTCGTAGAGGTCGAGGCTGTACTCGGCGACGCCGGTGATGCCGCCGTCGGGCCGCTCCTCGCAGTACAGCGAGAGGTCGAACTTGGCCGCGTCGAGGGCGACCTCGACCGGCTCGGCGGTGAGGCCCGCCAGGTCGTGGTCGGCGACGGGCGTGTTCTGCAGGGCCAGGAACACCTGGAACAGCGGGTGGCGGGCCAGCGAGCGGGTCGGGTTCAGCGCCTCGACCAGCCGCTCGAACGGCACGTCCTGGTTGCCGTAGGCGGCGAGGTCGGTGTCGCGGACCCGCCGGATCAGCTCGGTGAAGGCCGGGTCGCCGGAGGTGTCGGTGCGCAGCACCAGGTTGTTGATGAAGAGGCCGACCAGGTCGTCCAGGGCCTCGTCGGTACGGCCGGCGACGGGGCTGCCGATCGGGATGTCGGTGCCGGCGCCGAGCCGGGTGAGCAGGGTGGCCAGGGCGGCCTGCAGCACCATGAAGAGGGTGGCCTGCTGGGAGCGGGCGAGCGCGAGCAACTCGCGGTGCAGTTCGGCGTCCAGTTCGAACGGGATGCTCTCGCCGCGGTAGCTCGCCCGGGCCGGCCGGGGCCGGTCGGTGGGCAGTTCGAGCTGGTCCGGCAGTCCGTCCAAGGCCTGCCGCCAGTAGTCGAGCTGGCGGGCGTAGGGGCTGTCTCCGTGGTCCTCGGAGCCGAGTGCGTCGCGCTGCCAGAGTGCGAAGTCGGCGTACTGCACCGGAAGTTCGTCCCACAGTGGGGCACTGCCGGCAGTTCGGGCCGCGTATGCACGGGCCAGGTCGCGGCGCAGCGGCGCGATCGACCAGCCGTCGGAGGCGATGTGGTGTAGCACCAGCAGCAGCACGTGCTCCTGCTCGCCCAGTTCGAATAGGTGGGCACGGAAGGGGAGTTCAGTGGCCAGGTCGAACGGACGGGCGGCCTCGCCGGTCAACGCGGCGGCGAGGCCGGTGGCGGCAACCGGGGTGACCGGCAGTTCGGGCGTGGCGTCGGCGAGTACCAGCTGGTACGGCTCGCCGGCCTCGGCGGGGAAGAGGGTGCGCAGTCCCTCGTGTCGCGCGGTGAGGTCGGCCAGCGCCGCGGTGAGCGCCGCCCGGTCCAGTGTGCCCCGCAGGCGCAGGGCGAGCGGGATGTGGCCGGCCGCCGGGTTCTCGTCCATCCGGCTGAGGAACCAGAGCCGCTGCTGCCCGTAGGACAGCGGCGGGCGCTCGGGCCGCGGGCGCGGGGTGAGCGCGGCGCGGGCCGTGGCCGCGCCGTCGAGCTGCAGCGCCAGGGCCTCGGGAGTGGGCGCGTCGAACAGGGCGCGGACGCCGAGTTCCACGCCGAAGGTGGTGCGGATCCGACTGACCAGCCGGGTGGCGAGCAGCGAGTGGCCGCCGAGGGCGAAGAAGTCGTCCTCGACGCCGACCCGATCCACGCCGAGCACATCGGCGAACAGGCCGCAGAGCAACTCCTCGGGCAGGCCGCTGGCGGCCCGGCCGTTGCCGGCCTCGAGGGCGGGCGCGGGCAGCGCCTTGCGGTCGAGCTTGCCGTTCGGGTTGAGCGGGAACGCCTCCAGCACCACGACGGCGGACGGCACCATGTGCGCGGGCAGCCGCTCCGCCAGGACGTGCCGGATCTCGGCGGGTTCGGCGTCGCCGGTCACGTAGCCGACGAGGCGGCGGTCACCGGGGCGGTCCTCGCGGACCACCGCGACGGCCTGGGCGACCCCCTCGACTCCGGCGAGCTCGGCCTCGATCTCGCCGAGTTCGATCCGGAAGCCGCGGATCTTCACCTGGTGGTCGAGGCGGCCGAGGTACTCGATCTGGCCGTCGGCCGACCAGCGGGTGAGGTCGCCGGTGCGGTACATGCGGGTGCCGGGCGGCCCGTACGGGTCGGCGACGAAGCGCTCGGCGGTCAGTCCGGGGCGGCCGAGGTAACCGCGGGCGACGCCGTCACCGGCGATGTACAGCTCGCCGGCGACACCGGCCGGCACCGGGCGGAGCGCGGAGTCCAGCACGTACACCCGGGTGCGGCGCAGCGGCCGGCCGATGGGCGGGGCGCTGCGCACAGGGCCGTTGGTGTACCAGGCGGTGGCGTAGACGGTGGCCTCGGTGGGTCCGTAGATGTTGGCCAGCCGGTCTGCGCCGAGGGCGGCCTGGATGTCGTTGCCGGCCTGGGCGGGCAGGCCCTCACCGGCGAGGACGACGGTGCCGGCGGTGGCGTCCAGGTCGCCCTGGGCGACCAGCTGGGCGAGGGCCGAGGGCACGCCGCTCACCAGGGTGGCGGAACGTCCGCCGCGGTCGGCGAGCGCCAGCAGGTCGTCCAGCACCTCGACCGTGCCGCCGGAGAGCAGCGGTCCGAACAGCTCGAACACCGAGACGTCGAAGTTGAGCGAGGTGGTGAGCAGCACGTGCGCCAGACGCTCCTGGCCGAACTCCTCGTGGGCCCAGGCTGCCAGGTTGGCCACCGAGGCGTGCTGGACGACCACGCCCTTGGGGCGGCCGGTGGAACCGGAGGTGTAAATGGCGTACGCCGGGTGCTCGGGCCGCAGCGCCACCACCGGGTCGGTGGCGGGACGGCCGGCGGCGAGGCCGGAGTCGTCGAGCAGCAGCCGGGGAACCCCGGAGTCGGGCAGGTCGATCCCGTCGACGGTGAGCACGAGGGCGGGCCGTGCGTCACGGAGCAGGTAGTCGATGCGGTCGGCCGGGTACTTGGGGTCGACCGGCAGGTAGCCGGCTCCGGCCTTGAGGACGGCCAGCAGCGCCACCACGGCCCGCTCGTCGCGCGGCAGGGCGAGTGCCACGAACTGCTCCGGGCCGACGCCGCGGTCGATCAGCTCGTGGGCGAGCCGGTTGGCTTGCGCGTTGAGCTCGGCGTAGGTGAGCCCCCGGTCGCCGGCCAGCACGGCGACGTGCTCGGGGGTGGCTGCCACCTGGGCCTGGAAGAGCGCGGGCAGCGTCCGGTGGACGACGGGCGCATCGGTGTCGTTCCAGGTCTCCAGGATCTGGTGGCGCTCGGCCGTGGAGAGCACCGAGACCTCGTCGGCCGACTGCTCCGGGTCCTCGGCCAGGGCGGTCAGCAGGCGCACCAGACGCTCGCCGAGCCGGACCGCCTCGAGCCGGCTGAAGGTGTGGGTCTGGTGGCTCAGCCGCAGCCGCAGCCGCTCGCCGGGGTGGATGAGCAGCGCCAGCGGGTAGTGGACGGCGTAGCGGCTGTCCACCGCGGCGCCGGTGCGGTCGCCGGGGAAGCTCTCGAAGACCGTCAGGGTGTCGAACAGCGCACCGTGGCCGACCAGCTGCTGTATCTCGCCCAGCCCGGTGTACTGGTGCGCGGCCATTGCGGCCTGCTGCTCCTGGATGCCGGACAGCAGGCTGGACAGCGTCCGGTCGGGTGCGATCCGGACCCGGACCGGCACGGTGTTGATGAACAGGCCCACCATGCTCTCGATGCCGGGCAGTTCGGGTGCCCGGCCCGAGACGGTGGTGCCGAACACCACGTCGTCGCGGCCGGTGAGCCGGGCCAGCAGGAGTGCCCAGGCGCCCTGCACCGCGGTGTTGAGGGTCAGCCCGCGTGCGCGCAGCACACCCTCGAGTCGGGCGGTGAGCTCGGTGGACAGCTCCACCCAGTGATCGCGGGGCAGTTCGTCGGCGACGCGGTCGCCGCCGACGGCCGCCGGGGCGAGCAGGGTGGGCTCTTCCATCCCGTCGAGCAGCTCGCGCCAGGCCTCCCGGGAGGCCGCGTGGTCGTGGCCGGAGAGCAGGGCCAGGTAGTCGCGGTACGGGGTGACCGGGCTCGGCTCGGCGCCGGCCAGTAGGGCGGACAGCTCGTCCATCAGCAGCGGCAGCGACCAGCCGTCCACCAGGATGTGGTGGAAGGTCAGGGCTGCACGCCGACCGTGCCGGCCGAGGTCGGCGACGGCGATCCGCACCAGTGGCGGCGCGGAGAGGTCGAAGCCGCGCTTGCGCTCGGTGTCGAACAGCTCGGCGGCCTTGCGCGCCGCGTTCGGGCCGACGTACTCGCCGACGGTGAACTCCGGTTCGCCCCCGGCGGGGACGAACTGGACGGGCTGCGCCTGGTCGTCGTGGGCGAAGCCGGCCCGGAGGTTGGGGTGGCGGTCCAGCAGCCGGCCGACCGCGGTCCGCAGCTCCTCGGGCTCGGCATCCAGCTCGAACACCAGCTGTACCGAGTAGACGTCCAGGCCGCCCTTGGAGTACTCGGCGTGGAACAGCAGGCCCTTCTGGAGCGGGGCGAGCGGCCAGAACTCGTCGGCGTCGGGGTGGGCTGCTCGCAGCCGGGCGAGCTGGGCGGCGGGCGGCTCGAGCAGGGCGGGCAGCGCGAGGGTGGCCTCCTCGACCGGCTCCCCGGCGACCTCGGCGAGGGCGGCGACGGTGCGGTGGGTGAAGACGTCGTGCTGGGTGAGCGCCAGCCCTGCCCGGCGCGCCCGGCTGACCAGCTGGATGGACCGGATGGAGTCGCCGCCGAGGTCGAAGAAGCTCTCCTCGACGGAGAGTTCGGGCAGACCCAGCAGCTCGGCGGCCAGGTCGTGCAGCACCCGCTCGGTGGGTGTGCGCGGGGCGGTGCGCTCGCCGGCCGGAGCGAGGGCGGGCGCCGGCAGCGCCTTGCGGTCGAGCTTGCCGTTGGGTGTCAGCGGGAAGGCGTCGAGCAGCACGAAAGCGGTCGGCACCATGTACTCGGGCAGGTCGGCGGCCGCGGCCGCGCGGACCGCCGTCACGTCGATCTCGGCACCGGGCGCCGGCACCAGGTAGGCCACCAGTCGCTTGCTGCCGGGCCGGTCCTCCCGGGCCAGGACGGCGCAGGCGCCGACGCCGGGCCGGGCTTCCAGCACGGCCTCGATCTCGCCCAGTTCGATCCGCAGGCCGCGGATCTTCACCTGGTGGTCGACTCGGCCCGCGTAGACGACCACGCCGTCCTCACGCCACCGGGCGAGGTCGCCGGTGCGGTACATGCGGGTGCCGGGCGGCCCGTACGGGTCGGCGACGAACCGCTCGGCGGTCAGGCCGGGGCGGCCCAGGTATCCACGGGCCAGCTGGACCCCGGACAGGTAGAGCTCGGCCGTCTCGCCGACCGCGGCCGGCCGCAGTTCGGCGTCGAGCACCCGCACCTGGGTGTTCCAGACCGGACGGCCGATCGGAACGGACACCTCGCCCGGCTCGGGGACGCACTCCCAATAGGTGACGTCGACGGACGCCTCGGTCGGCCCGTACAGGTTGTGCAGCGGCACGCCGGGCAGCACCGCCCGGAAGCGGGCCGCGAGTTCGACCGGCAGGGCCTCGCCGCTGGCGATCACACGGCGCAGCCCGGCGCAACCTGCGGCCGCCGGTTCGTCGACGAACGCCTGCAGCATCGACGGCACGAAGTGCACGGTCGTGATGCGCTGGTCGCGGATCAGCTCGGCCAGGTACGCCGGGTCGCGGTGCCCCTCGGGGCGGGCGACCACCAGCACGGCGCCGGTGATCAGCGGCCAGAAGAACTCCCAGACCGAGACGTCGAAGCCGGACGGGGTCTTCTGCAGCACCCGGTCGTCCTCGGTCAGGCCGTACTCCGCCTGCATCCAGTGCAGGCGGTTGACGATGCCCTCGTGCGGGACGACGACGCCCTTGGGGCGGCCGGTGGAGCCCGACGTGTAGATGACGTACGCAGCGTCGGCCGGACACGGGGCGACCACGGTGGCAGGCTCGCGGCCGGCGACGTCCGCGTCGGCGTCGGGGAGGCGGTCGAGGACCAGGGTGGGGATGGCCTCCCCCACCGGGTGGCCGACGGTGCTGTGGCTGAGCAGCAGCACAGGTGCGGCGTCCTGGAGCAGGTACGCGATCCGGTCGGCCGGGTAGTCCGGGTCGACGGGCAGGTACGCGGCGCCGGTCCGGAGCACCGCCAGCAGGCCGACCACCAGCTCGACCGAGCGCGGCACGGTGAGCGCGACGAGCCGATCCGGCCCGGCCCCGTACCCCCGCAGCCGTTCAGCCAACTGCTCCGCACGGGCGTCGAGTTCGGCGTAGCTCAGCTCAATGTCCTCGAAGACCAGCGCGGTCCGGTCCGGGGTGCGGGCCGCCTGGGCTGCAAGCAGTCCGGCCAGGGTCTCCGAAGTGCCCGGCAGCTCGTGCGCGGTGTCGTTCCAGTCTGCCGGCGCGTTCCGGCGCCCGTCCGTGTGCTGCCCAGTCATGTCTTCCCCTCGAAAGTGGCATCGTGCTCGGTGACGCGTCGTGCGCAGTGACGCGTCGACATGTGCGACGCGTCACTGCTCGGTGGCGCGACGCTTGTGGTGCGGGCGCGCGCCGGCCCGGCGGTCAGTCCGACGGCGACCTGAAGCTGCGCTCGGTGTGGGCGCGGAGTCGGTATGGCGTGGTGGCGTCGATGAAGGTGCGGGGCGGCACGTCCGGCGTACCGCCGCGCGCACGCGCCCAGTCGGGCGTCTGCGACGGATCCATCGGGACCGGTGGGTGCCCGGGAAGTTCGACGCAGTCCGCTCCGAGGTTGGCCCGGGTGGTCATCGCCCACAGCAGCTCCTCGGCACTGCGGACCCGGACGTCGTCGTCGGTGAACAGCACCGTCTTGACGAACGGATGCCGGCGGACGACCTCCTCGGCGATCGCGGGCAGGGCCCGGTCCGCCGCGGCGGAGCCCTTGCGCACGGCGACGGCCAGCAGCAGCATGCCCCCGCCGGCGGGCGAGAAGTGCAGGTCGTGCACGTGCAGGCCGGGAGCGGACGGCAGCGACAGGGCCACCGAAAGCGCTCCGGCGACACCCAGGATGTGCGACTGCTCGCGGCCGGGCCCGATGACGGCCTGGTAGAGCGGGTGGCGCCGGGTCGTGACGGCGGTGACGGTGAGCACCGGCAGCCCGCTCTTGGCCCGCCCGTCGTAGCCCAGGAACTCCGGCAGCGACCCCTCCGGTGCGGCGCCCGGCAGGGCCTCGTCGGCCAGCGTGCCGTCGAGGTAACCCTCCAGGACGATCTCGCTCTCGGCGAGCGCGGCCACTCCGGGCTGGGTGAGCGCCGGGACCAACGTGAGGGGCGCCCCGGCGAGGCCACCGGCCACCGCCGGCTTGTCCGACCCGTCCGGCAGGAATCGTGAGTTCAGCGCCGAGGCGATCATCGCGGCGGGCGGCACACCGAGGTTGACGGTGACCGGCAGGCGCTCGCCGCGTGCCACCGCCTGCTCGCGCAGCTGTCCGAGCCGGCGGCCGGGCACCATCCAGATGGTCAGCCGGTCACGGCCGATCACCAGCATCCGGTGCGCGGAGAGCGCGCTCTCCCCGGTGAGGGCGTCCCCGGCGTGCACCAGGGCGGCCGTCAGGTACGGCCCGGCATCCCTGGGGGTGGTGGTGAGCACCGGCAGCTCGCGCAGGTCCACCTCACCGAAGACCACCTCCTGGCAGGGCGCCGTGGTCACCCTGACCGGCGCGATGCCGGCGGCCACCAGCGCGGCGGCGCTCTGCGGCGTGGTGTGCCGGGGCAGGCCGGGCAGCCAGCCCCGCAGCCGGTCCTCGTCGCCGTACATGCCGAGCAGCACCGGCGGGCCGGCGGCGCCGGAGCGCACCCCGGTGTACAGCACGGCCGGTTCGGGCCGGGCCACGCCGACCGCGGGGACGCCGGCGTACCGCTCGGCGAAGTCGGCGGCCACCGCCTCCCGGGCGATCGGCTCGTCCCGGGTGATCACCGGCATCCCGGCCAACGCGGTACGCAGCGACAGGCCGGCGGTGGCCGTGCGCTCCGCGGTGCCCGCCTCGGTGGTCACCATGCCGCCGCCACCCCCTCGCCGAGTTCGCCGAACCAGCCGTTCAGGTCCGGGTGGCGCAGCAGACCGGTGCCGATGAGCAGGCCCCGGTACCCGGCGGCCAGCAGTTTGGTGGCGTCCTGCGGCGTCTCGATGCCGCTGGCACTGACCGGCACCCGGGTGCCGGTGGCGAGGACGTCGGGCAGCAGTCGCAGGCTTCGCCCGAGGTCGGGCGCGTCCTGCTCCTTCTGCCGGATGTCCTTGTTGTTCACGGCCACCACACAGGACTCGCCGTGCACCAGGGACGCCAGCTCCCTTTCATCGGTGACCTCGACGAACGGGGTCAGCCCGTGCTCCAGGGCGGCCTCGATCAGCCCGGGCAGCACACCGTTCGGCAGCACCGTGGCGGTGAGGAGCACGGCGGACGCGCCGGCCGCGCGGGCCTCGGCGAGCTGCCGCTCCTTGGTGAAGAAGTCCTTCACCAGGACCGGCAGTTCGGTGGCGGCCGCGACCTCGTCCAGCAACGCGGCGGTGCCGCCGAACCACGAGCCGGTGACCACCGAGAGGGCGGGCGCGCCCAGCCGGGTGTACTCGTCCACGATGGCCCGCACCGACCGGCCGCGGAACAGGTCCTCGGCGTGGGCGCTGCGGGCCTTGAGCTCCATGATCACCGGCAGTCGGGCGGCCAGCAGCGCCGCCGGGAAGTCCTCGGCGGTGGAGCGCCAAGCCGCCCGGATCCGCTCGATCCGGGGCGTCTCGAAGGCGCCGCCCGCGCCGCGCGCGGCGCTGTCCACGTCGATGCCGACGAAGCCGGTGTGGCTCCGGGCCGCCCGGTGCGCACCGGCGTTGACGGTGCTGATTCCGCCGGCGAGCATGAACGGCTTGGTCAGCCGGGCGAGCACCGCCTCGACGGCCCCGGCCGCCAGCGGCACGCCGGTGCTGCCGATCTTGCCGTCGGCGCCCACCGAGTCGAACAGGAAGACATCCACACCCGCCCGCTCGTACGCCCCGATCAGCGGTGCCTCCAGCACCTGGCCGTCCCGGACGTGCAGCACCTTCAGCAGTTCGACAGCGGGCAGCTCCGCGCGGATCGCCGCCACCTGGGCCGGCGTGGCGTAGCCGTGCAGCTGTACCCGGGACACCCCGGAGGCGGTGACCGCCTCCAGCAGCACCGCCGGGTCGGCGAGCAGGGTCACCAGGACCGGCGCCGGCCCGCCGACCGCCCGAGCGAGGCCGGCCAGCCGGACCACCTCCGCCAGGGTGAGGTCGGCGGGTCCGTCAGGCACGCCGTACCAGAGTCCGATCAGATCGACCGGGGCCCCGGCGAGCAGCCTCAGCTGGTCCTCGCCGGTCACCCCGCACACCTTCAGCCGCACCGTCCGCTCAGCTCCCCGCGACCGAAGAGGCCGCGGACTCCGACCCGAACTGCTCCGGCAGCTTGGCCAGCGAGCGCGCGACCAGCTCCTGGTCGAATCCCTCGTCCACGAGCTCGCCGCCCAGGTACTTCTCGTACGCCGTCAGGTCGAAGTGGCCGTGGCCGGAGAGTCCGAACAGGATCGCCTCGGAGCGGCCCTCTTCCTTGAGCCGCAGCGCCTCGTCGATGGCCACCCTGATGGCGTGGGTGGACTCCGGGGCGGGCACGATTCCCTCGGTGCGGGCGAAGGTCACACCTGCTTCGAAACAGCGGGTCTGCGGTACGGCGCGCGCCTCCATCAGCCCGTCCTCGAGGGCCTGGCTGACCAGCGGCGCGATGCCGTGGTAGCGCAGGCCGCCGGCGTGGATCGAAGGCGGCACGAAGGAGTGGCCGAGGGTGTGCATCTTCAGCAGCGGGGTCAGGCCGGTGGCGTCGCCGAAGTCGTAGGCGATGCGACCCTGGGTGAGGCTGGGGCAGGCGGCCGGCTCGGCGGCGATCACCCGCACCCGGCGGCCGCCGCGCAGCTGCTCGCCGAGGAAGGGGAAGGCCAGGCCTGCCAGGTTGCTGCCGCCGCCGGCCGCGCCGATGATGATGTCCGGGTAGTCCTCGGCCATCTCCAGCTGGAGCAGCGCTTCCTTGCCGATCACCGTCTGGTGCAGCGCGACGTGGTTGAGCACGCTGCCGCCGGCGTAGTTGGTGAACGGGTCGTTCATCGCGAGTTCGATCGCCTCGGAGGTGGCGATGCCGAGGCTGCCGGGGCAGTCCGGGTCGTCGGCGAGGATGCCGCGACCGGCGGCGGTCTCGGTGGACGGGCTGGGTACGCAGGTGGCGCCGTAGGAGTGCATCAGGGCGCGGCGGTAGGGCTTCTGGTGGTAGCTGACCTTCACCATGAAGACCTTGACCTCGAGGCCGAAGAAGGCCCCGGCGAGCGAGAGCGAGGAGCCCCACTGACCGGCCCCGGTCTCGGTCGCGAGCCGGCGGATGCCGGCCGCCTTGTTGTAGAAGGCCTGCGCGATACCGGTGTTGGGCTTGTGGCTGCCGGCCGGGCTGCCGCCCTCGTACTTGTAGTAGATCCGAGCGGGGGTGTCGAGCAGCTTCTCCAGGCGGCGGGCCCGGAACAGCGGCGCCGGCCGCCACTGGGCGTAGATCTGCCGGACCACGGAGGGGATCTCGATGTCACGCTCCAGCGTGAGCTCCTGCTCGGCCAGCTCCTTCGGCATGATGTGGATCAGGTCGTCGACGGAAGCGGGCTGCCCGGTGCCCGGGTGCAGCGGGGGCGACAGCACGGGCAGGTCGGCGGCGAGGTTGTACCACGTCTCCGGGATCTGTGAATCCGCGAGCTGGTACTTGATGGTGTCCACGGTGGCGGCCTCCGGGCCTGGTTGTGGCGAGGTGGGAAGGGCGTCGTCAGGCGTTGCTGCGGGCGGCCGCGTCGGCCACCAGCGAACCGGCGGCGAACCGCCGGCTGTCCGGTCCGGCGAACAGAGCGGGGTGCTCACGGAGCATCCCGGTCAGCACCAGGTCGTACGGAAGATCGTCGAACTCGCCGTGCTCGCGCAGGAATTCCATCTGCCGGGCACCGTGCTCGTCGAAGGGGTGGTGCACACTGTCGGCCGTCCCGTCGAACTCCAGCGGCTTCATCCCGTACAGGCGGCAGAGCAGCTTGTTGAACACGGGGGTGGCCCGCACCCAGCGCCCGCCCAGGTGCACTGAGGTGAGCGCGTGGTAGTGAAAGACGTCTCCGCCCACGTACTGCTTGATCCGCTCGGACGCCAGGTGGTTGCGCACGTCGGTGAGTACCAGGCGGCCGGGGATGCCGACCGAGCGCAGCGCGGCCAGGTACACCAGCGACTTGTGGATGCACATCCCGCGCTTCGCCGAGACGATCTGACTTGCCGTCATCGCCTCGCGGGAGAAGTCCGCTCCGTAGATCTCGTAGGTGATCCGGTCCCGCACGGCGTAGTAGAGCCGCACCGCGCGGTCTCGGTCGTCTGTTCCCCCGTCCGGCAGCACCTCCGCGACGAAGGCACTCACCTCCGACGAGGCGTGGTCGATGAATTCGGTCGCCGCCAGCGTGCTGGCGAACGCGTCGCTCGACATGGGAAGGACTCCGTACTCTCGGAAGGGGCCGGTCACAGGCCGAGCATGGTGGCGATCCGGACCCGCTGGACCTCGGAGGTTCCGGAGTAGATCGTCCCGGCGACGGCGTTGCGCAGCTCCTGCTCGACGCCGTACTCGGCCATGTAGCCGTTGCCCCCGAAGATCTGCACGGCGTGGAGGGCGGAGGCCAGGTTCGCCTCGCTGACCACCAATTTGGTGGAGGCCAGGTCGATGGTGACGTCCCGGCCGGCGGTGAGGGCCGCGGCAGTGTCGTAGAGCCAGCGCCGGGAGGTCTCGACGCCGATCCGCATCTCCACGATCCGGTTCGCCACCATTTGGAACGAACCGATCGGCTGCCCAAAGGCGGTGCGCTCCGTGGCGTAGGCGATGCACTCCTCGAGCCGGCGCTGCATCTCACCCAGGGTGACGGCGAAGGAGCACAGGATCTCCCACTTCATCACGTGGTCGAGCACCATGAATCCGGTCCCGACCCGGCCGATCACGTTGGCCTTCGGCACCCGGCAGTCGTCGAAGAAGAGCTCCGACATCGGGGACGACTTGAGGCCCATCTTCTCGATCGGTTTGCCGGCGGTCAGCCCGCGGGTGTCCCGCTCCACCAGGAACGTGGTCACCCCGAGCGGACCGGCGGTCGGATCGGTCTTGGCGTAGACGGCGATCACGTCGGCGACCGGCCCGTTGCTGACGAAGGTCTTGCTTCCGTTTAGCACGAACTCGTCGCCGTCGAGCACCGCGGAGGTGCGCATCGCCAATGCGTCCGAGCCACCGCCGGGTTCGCTGATCGCGTGGGCGCCGATCAGGCTGCCCTCGGCGATCCCGGTCAGGTACCGCTCCTTCTGGGCGGCCGTACCGAAACGCTGCAGCGGAACTCCGACGCTCACCATGCTGGTGGTGACGGAGAAGTTCAACCCGCCGTTGCGGCAGCCGTGGCCGAGGCCCTCCAAGACGTACATGGTGGTCAGCAGATCCTGGCCAAGCCCGCCGTGTTCGGACTCGAAAGGCAGCCCGAGCAGGCCCGAGTCGACGACCGCCTGCCACGATCCGCGCGGGAACCGCGCGGCCTTGTCGTGTGCCAGGTGGTCGTCACCGAACTTCTCGAACCACGGTGTCAGGACGTCGCGCAACTCGCGAGCGTCGGCAGACCATTCGATCATCGCAGCTTCATTCCCCGGTCGGTGGTCGGTGGCGCGGGTGGGCTCAGTAGTGGGAGGACGACGCACCGGTGAGGTCGTGCACCTCGTCGCCGCGCAGCGCCGGGGTGAAGACACACACCAGGCGCAGGTCCTCCTCCGGCCAGGCGATCAGCCAGTGCGCGTCGTTCCGGTCCAGCGCGTAGAGCGTGCCGGGCTCGATGAAGTGGCTGTTGCCGGCCATGTCGACGACCTCACCACGGCCGGAGATGCAGTAGCAGGCCTCCAGGTGTCGCTTGTATTCCAGCAGCGACTTGCTGCCGGCGGAGACGACGGTGTCGGTGACCGAGTAGCCCATCTGGTCGGCCTCCACCAGGAAGCGGCGGCTGATGCCGTTGCCCCACTCGACCGTCTTCACGTCCTCGAGCTTGCGAATGATCACTGTGATCTCCGTTGGTTAGTTGGTCGGTTGTTCTTCACGTACGGGCGTGTGACGCAGCCCGCGGACGAACCCGCGGAGTTCGGCGAGCAGATCGCCGCCGGACTCCAGGACCCGTTCGGTCTCCGCCACCAGGGCGCTTCCGACGATTGCCGCGTCCGCACCCAACTCGCCCATGGCCGCCACGTCCTCGGCGGTGCGAACCCCGAAGCCCACGGCCACCGGGGCCGCGGTGAGCCCCTTGAGGGTGGCGACCACCGGCGCCAGCGCCGAGCGGTCCGGGGCCGGTGCGGTGCCCGACCGGCCGAAGTGGGCCACCAGGTACAGGTACGCCGAGGCGAACTCGGCGCTTTCGGCCAGGACCTCCCCGGCCGAGTTCGGGTAGCAGGTGGTCACCACCGGCTGCCCGATCCGCTCCGCGGCCTCCAGGTACCGCCGGCGGGCAAGCGGCGGGAGACCGTGCAAGAGCGTCGCGTCGGCCCCCGCACCCCTGGCCCGGCGCAGGAACTCCTCCAGGCCCACCGGCTTCACCGAATGGCCCCAGTCGGCGAGCAGTGCGATCCGGGTGTGCCGCAGGTCCGGCCGCACCCGCTCGACGAAGCCGAGTACGGCATCCAGGTCCACGCCCCGGTCCAGCGCCCGCCGCGCGGAGCGCCGGATGACCGGGCCGTCGGTCACCGAGTCCGGGAACGGCACAGCCAGTTCGAGGCAGTCCACCCGCTCGGCGTCCAGCAGCCGCACCAGCTCGTCGAGCCGGTCCAGCCCCGGGTCGCCGGCGTTGAGGAACAGGGCCAGGCCCGGGTCGGCGGGGCCGCGGCCGGGGAAGAATCCGGTCCCGGCGTCCGTGTGCCCCGCGCTGTCCGTGCTGTCCGTACCGTCAGACACCGGCTCGCACCTCCCGCCGCAGCCGCTCCACCAGCTCGACCGCGGCCCCGTCGGACACGGCCGCCCGGGCCGTCGCGTACGCCTGCGCCCAGTCGGTGCTCCGTCCGGACGCGATGGCTGCGGCGGCCGCGTTGAGGCAGATGCTCTCCACCGCCGCCGCCGGGCCGCGGCCCCGGAGCAGTCCGAGCAGGTGCTCGGCGGGGTCGGTGCCCTCCTCGGCCGGCCGGAGGTCGGCGAGGGTGCCGTCCACCGCCGAGCCGACCGTCTGGGGCCCCACGACCCTCTCCGCGCCGTTGGCCAGCACGGTGTTCGCGGTGAAACTGAGCAGCTCGTCCACGCCGAGGCCGTTGCGGACCAGCCAGATCCGCCGGTCGGCCGCCAACTCGGCGAAGCTGTCCCAGAGCTCCGGCGAGGAGACGCCGGTCAGCTGGACCTCTACGGGCACTGCGGCCAGGAACGGACCGAGCACGTTGACGAACCGGCCGATCTGCTGAATGCCGTACGGCAGTACGGCACGGGCCAGCTCGGTCAGCTCCGCCGGGTAGACGAACCCCGAGGCGAAGGCCAGGTTGAACCGGCCGAGCAGGTCCTCGCACTCGGCGTAGGAGCGCGCGGTGGGAATGCCGAGCCGGTCCAGGATGTCGATCGAGCCGTACCGGCTGCTGTAGCCGCGCGACCCGGTCTTGACGATCGGCACCCCGGTCGCCGCGGCCACCAGGACCGCGGCGGTGGTCAGGTTGAAGGTGGCGGGGCCGCCTCCGGTACCGACCAGGTTGACGACGCCGGGCCAGCGGGCCGGCAGCGGTGCGGACCGGTCGGCCAGCGAACCGAGGAACGACTCCAGGGTCGGAGTGGCCGGCGTGCGGGTGGAGATCGAGGCGAGTACCGCGACGGCCTCACCGCCCTTCAGCCGACGCGCGTGCAGCCGCTCCCAGAAGTCCGCCCAGACGTGGCGCTCCACCGGTTCGGAGCCCCGGACCAGACTGTGCAGCAGATCGGGCACGGCTACTTCGCCCCGATGGCCACCGCGTCGGCCTGGGTGAGGAAGGCGTCGATGGCGGCGACCGACCGGAAGTTCTCCGGCAGGATGTCGAGCGAGTCGATGTCCAGCTTGTAGGTGTTTTCCAGCCAGCCCACCAGGGTCAGCAGGCCGAGGCTGTCGACCACGCCGTTGGCCAGCAGGTCGAAGTCGTCGTCGATCTCATCGACGTTGACCTCCAGCAGGAACTGCTCGATCAGGTATCGCTTGATGTCGTCGGTGCGCGCCATGTCAGCCTCCGGTTGCAGTGGTGGGTCGGTCGGTTTGCGCCTGCCGGGAGACGCGCTGTACGGCCTTGCGGTCGAGCTTCCCGGTACTGGTGCGGGGCAGCGGGGTGTCCACCAGCTCGACGGTGCTCGGGATGGCCACCCTGGGCAGCAGCCCGGCAATGTGTTGACGGATGATCAGGGAGTTGAGCCGCGCGCCCTCGGCGCGTTCCACGACGGCGTGCAGCCGCATGCCCGCGAGTTCGTCGGGCTCGGCGAGCACCACCGCCTCGTCGACCGCCGGATGGCTGCGCAGGGCGGCCTCGACCTCGGTGGTGTTGATCCGCACGCCGCGGACCTTCACCACGTAGTCCCGCCGGCCCTCGAGGGTCAGCACACCGTCGGCGTGGCGGCGAACCAGGTCGCCGGTGCGGTAATAGCGCCCGTCGGGGCGCTCCGAGAAAACGCCCCGGTCGAGCTCGGAGTCCAGATAGCCGACGGTCTGGAACGGGGTGGAGACCACGAGTTCGCCGCGGCCCGGACCGTCCAGCTCGGCGCCGTCCTCGTCCAGGACCAGCGCGCGGACCCCGTCGATCGGCCGGCCGATCGGCACCGTACCGTACGGCATCGGGTCCATCGGGTCGATCGTGTGGATGAAGCTGTCGTTGGTCTCGGTGCAGCCGTAGACGTTGTGGAAGATCGCCTTGGGCAGCAGGGCCGGCAGCGGTTCGAAGCCCCGGGCGCTGACGGCGTCACCGGTGAGCAGCGCGTGCTCGACGCCGTCCAGCATCAGCCCGTGGTCCGCCTCGGCGGCCTGGGCGAGCAGCTGGTAGAGCATCGGGACGCCCTGGACGACCTGGACCGGCCTGGCCCGGAACTGCGCCAGCAGGTGGGCCGGGTTGGCGGCCAGGTCCTGGTCGATCAGGGTGACGCAGCCGCCGCGGGCCAGCGTGGTCCAGATGTCGAGCAGGCAGAGGTCGAAGTTGAGCGGCGCATAGTTGAGCACCCCGCTCTCCGGACCGATGCCGAAGTAGTCGGCGGCCCAGTCGGTGAACCGCTCCACCGCACCGCCGGTCAGCGGCACGACCTTGGGCAGCCCGGTGGAGCCCGAGGTGGTCAGGAGCAGCACGACGTCATCCGGGTCGGACTCCTCGGGGTCCGCGAACTCTCCGCCGCCACACGTCAGTTGGCCCGGATCGGGCAGCCGACGGGCACCACAGCGGTCCAGCAGGCCGGCCAGCGTCTCGGCACCGAGCTCCGCCGAGGGCAGGAGCACTGGCTGGCGGAGCATCAGGCAGGCCAGCACCACGGCGATGGCCTCCGGCGACTTCTTCGCCACCATGGCCACCGGCTCGACGGAAGGCAGGCCCAGCCCGACCAGCTGCACAGCGGCCGCGCCGGCCATCCTGCGCAGTTCCGCGTAGCTCACCTCCTCCGCGTGCCAGAGCAGTGCCGGCGCCTGCGGACGGATCATTGCCTGTTCGGCGATCCGGCCAGGGAGCGATCTCCATGGCATCGAGCAGTCCTCCGTCTCACGTAGAAATGTCTGCATCAGCAGCCGAGAATCGATCACGGTTTTGGCAGAAAATGTGCGCACGCGGAATAGCCGCGGCGACGAGCGGCCGCGACGATGGGTACGCCGGAGCCCTCAAAGATTGAATGGTTGAATATGTGCTCAGAAGTTGATTACTGAACTTCCCCATTGGCACGGAGAAGCTCCTGATGTCGCTCATCCGACGCCAGGGATTCCGGATATGCGGCCGGACTCAGTCCGCTTGCCGCCCCGAGGGCTGCGCGAACGCGGCGAAGACGCCGAGCAGAAGGTAGGTAATTCCGGTAACGTATTTCTGCGCGCGGGCGAACCGCACATTGCGGGCGAGCCAGGCGCCCACGCCGACCGAGGCCATCGCGTACAACAGGTCCATGGCCAGGGCGATCCCGAAGAACACCAGCCCGAGAGTCAGCGTCTGGCTCGCCACCGAACCCCGGTCGGGGTCGACGTACTGCGGCAGCAGCGAGAGGAAGAAGAGCGCGACCTTGGGGTTGAGGACGTTCACCAGGACACCTTGCCGCATCAGCGCCCCGATGG
The DNA here is from genome assembly GCF_040689505.1 of Streptomyces sp. NPDC051211. Taxonomy (NCBI): domain Bacteria; kingdom Bacillati; phylum Actinomycetota; class Actinomycetes; order Kitasatosporales; family Streptomycetaceae; genus Streptomyces; species Streptomyces sp. NPDC051211. The sequence continues at coordinate 71,656 of NZ_JBFBAV010000007.1, read as the reverse complement.
GCCGATGGTCGTCGGCCCCTGACGCCCCCTCACTCACCGTGCCGCTCGTGGACAGCAGGGTGCGAACGCCCAGGTAGACGAGGTAGGCGGCACCGGCGTACTTCACCACGTTGAACGCCAGCGTGGAGGTGGCGACCAGCGCCGACACCCCAACCACCGTGCCCACGACGTGCACCAGCGTGCCGAGTTCCACCCCGACCGCCGAGGCGAACGCCGCCCGCCGGCCCTGGCCGATGCCGCGACTGAGGATCAGCAGCATATTCGGCCCGGGCACGGCGACCACCGCGAGCACCGTCGGCAGGAACAGCATCAGCGCCGCCGTCGACGGAAGCGTCAGCTCCACGGGGTCCGTCCTCCGCCGCAGCCTGCGGACTGACCTTGACTCAGCCCCACTCCAGGTCCTCGCCCTTGCAGCCTGCGCCGCCGGCAGCGAAACCGGAACCCGCCCAATTGGCTTGAAATGCTGTTCGACTGTCCGCCATGCCGCTCATCCCCCGTTAATTCACCGCGCTTTGACATACCCCGCCCATACGCTGGGTCTCGAGCGGGGATACCTTCGATCCTGCCACCAAATCTCGGTAAGTCCAGGGATGACCGGTGTCCCAAAGGTGCCGTGACTGGTGACGGCCAGGTTGTCCGCGAGAGAACCACCGAGCAGTACCACCACCACGGAGTAGCAGATGGATCTCGAGAAGGACCGGAAAGTCCTGACGTCCCTGTACCGGCAGTTGAGAAATGAGCCGAATCTGGGCACGCCGGAGATCTGCGCCCGGGCGGGCCTGGATCCGTCCTCCCTGCACGAGGCCGTGGCACTGCTCACCGAGCTCGGCCTGCTGGCCGAGTCCGGCCACCGCGACGGACGGCCGGCCGTCACGGCCACGGAGACCGCTCTCAACCGCCTCGCGCAGCAGGCGGAGCAGACTGCTGCGCGCTCACTCGAGGAGACCATCCGGATCCGTAAGGCGATCCGGCTGCTCACCACCGAACTCGCCGATCAGTACCAGCAGCAGGAGAGCATGGCGCCTGCCGAGCTGATCGTCGGCCTCGATCGCATCTCGGAAGTTTTAGAGGACTGCACGGAACTCGCCCAGGACGAGGTTCTGAGCATGCACCCGGGCCCGGTCGTGGAGAGCCGCTCCAAGGCCCGCCTGGAGCGCAATCAGAAGGTGCTCGACCGCGGCGTGGGGATGCGCACCATCCACCTCGCCTCTACCGCGCGGCTGCCGCAGGGCCTGGCCCTGCTCGAGGAGATGCAGCGCGCGGGGGTCAGCATCCGGCTCGTCCCCACGATCCCGTTCCGGCTGATCATCATCGACGAGGTGATGGCCTTCACGCCGGCCTTCGGCACCGAGGCGCAGCCCACCGCCATGGTCACCCGCGGGCCGGTGATCACCCGGCTCCTCAGGCGGGTCTTCGAGCACTGCTGGCAGTCCGCAGTCGAGCTCGGCACCGACACCCTGCCGCCGCAGGTCCCCGAGGACACCCCGATCACCGGCCAGCAGGCAGGCATCCTGCGGCTGATGAACGCCGGCTTCAAGGATGAGGCGATCGCCCGCGAGCTCGGAGTGTCCACCCGTACGCTGCGCCGTCTGATGAACGACCTGATGGAGAAGCTCGGGGCGGACAACCGCTTCCGGGCCGGCGTCCGGGCCCAGCAGCTGGGCTGGCTCAAGTAGCCCTCGTCGTCGCCGTTCCAGTCGCCCCGACGGCGGCGAGCTCCCGCACCCGGGGGTTGGGCGAGCCGAGCCGAGCCGCGTGGACGCGTGAGCCGGGGTCGGCGTCCAGGACGTCGAGGTGGTTCAGGTCGAGGGCCGAGCCGGTTGGCGTCCTCACGTTCACCGGGCCGGACGGTCAGCCTCGCACCATCGAGCTGACGACCGGACGGCGGCGTGGCTGGGTGTCCAGAGCTGCCTATAGTCGGCTGAGATCGGCTGCACGGGGACGGTGGGGGCCGTGCTCGCAACGCGCGCGGTCAGCATCCGGGCCGGGGGTAGCCGCGGGCGAGGATCGTCCACTCCGTCTCGTCCGCCAGCGCGGCGGCCGACTGCCGTGCAGACGGCATTGCCTGTTTTCGTCTGCGCACCGAAGGGTTGGGAGCAGCATGCCGGAAAGGCGCATCCTCATCACGGGCGGTACCGGGTTCATCGGATCCCACGTGGTCCGCCGGCTGTCCTCCCCCGGGGAAGGAACCGCCGCACCCGCCCTGCGGCTCCTGACCCATCGGCGCACACCCGTGGCGGGCTCCCCGGCGGCCTCCGGAGCGGCGGCCGAGTTCGTGCGGGGCGACCTCTGCGACCCCGCGTCCCTGCGCGGCCTCTGCGACGGCGTGGACACCGTCCTCCATCTCGCCGCACACATCGGCGGGAACCGGGAACGCTGCCGCGCCGTGAACGACGAGGGCACCGGGCACCTGCTCGCGGAGGCCGCCCGGGCCGGCGTCGGCCGGATCGTCCAGCTGGGCACCGCCGCGGTCTACCGGGACGGCCCGCACCGGGGCGAGGCGGAGGGCGAACTCGCCGTCGGGCCGGTCTCGCCCACCAGCGTCAGCCGCCTCGCCGGGGAGGAGAGGGTGCTGGCGGCCGGCGGGACCGTACTCCGCCCCCACCTGGTCTACGGCGAAGGGGACACCTGGGTGGTGCCGGCCCTCGTCGACCTGGTGCGGCGGATCCCGCACTGGGTCGACGGCGGCCGGGCCCTCGTCTCCCTGGTCAGCGCCGACGACCTGGCCCGGGTGATCGCCGCACTGGCCCTCCACCCCGCTCCCCCGACGGGGGGCGTCCTGCACGCGAGCCATCCCGAACCGGTTCCGGTCCGCGAGCTGGTGTCGGTGGTGGCCCGGCAGCTCGGGCTGCCGCTGCCCCAGGGGAAGATCTCGGCCGGCCGGGCCCTCGAGCTGCTGGGTGCGGGCGGTGACCCGGTGTGGGCCCGCCGGCTCTCGCTCCTCACCGTCGACCACTGGTACGACAGTTCACGCCTGTGGCAGCTCACGGGCTGCCGGCCCGGCCCCGCCTTCGCCGAGGCGTTCGCGCGCTGCGCACCCTGGTACCAGACCGCGCTCAACCCGCTCTGACCTGCGCATACGCGGGTCGGAGGGGCTCTTGGCGGGGGCTGGGGCGGGGGTGCCGGTGGGTAAGCCGGTGGTCGGCCACACCCCCGTCGGCGGGGCCCGTGACACCGCCGCACCCGGCTGCGAGCCCGGTGATGGCCCGGGACCCACCCATGGGGCCCAGGTGTGTGACGGGCACACCTGGGCAACGCATCGGCCCGGGGCGCACCGTGGGGGTCCTGCCGGAAGCGGCGGGCGCCGACGCAGGGGGGAGACATGGGGATGCGTCTCGTTCGGGAGAGCCAGATCAGCCACCGGGTACCGGAGGGTGCCGTGGGCGCGCTGTGCACGGAGTTGTTCGCACCACTGCCGCGCAGCGACCAGCGGCGCAAGGGGGAAATGTACGTCCGCGGACTGCTGTCGGCCGGGGGCCGCAAGTCGATCCGCAACATCGCGGCCTGTGTGGGCGACCGGGCGGCCGAGCAGAGCCTGCACCACTTCATCTCCTCCTCCACCTGGGACTGGACCCTGGTACGGGAGGCACTCGCGCGGCGTCTGGAGCGGACCCTGCGCCCCCGGGCCTGGGTGGCCCATTCCGTGGTGATCCCGAAGGCGGGGCAGCACACGGTGGGGGTGGAGCGCAGGTTCGTGCCGAGCCTGGGCCAGGTGGTCAACAGCCAGCAGGTGTTCGGGATCTGGGCGGCGAACGAGGAGCTGAGCGCCCCGGTCAACTGGCGGCTGATGCTCTCCGGGGGCGGCCAGGAGGCCGAGGACGCCGGGGACCCGCTGGAGTGCGTGGCGGGGGCCGCCCTGGAAGCGCAGCGCTGGGTCGGCGGACGTCCCCACCCGGTGGTGATGGACCTGCCGGACAGCGAACCGGCCGCGGTGGCACGCCGGTTCGAGGCGGCCGGGCTGCCGTTCCTGGCCTCCGTACGCGGCTCCACGGGGGTCGTGCCCGCGGCGTCGGCCCTGCTGGGCCCCGGACGCCTCGCGGCCGCGTCGCCGGTCCTGCCGGGCCGTGACAGCCGCGAGGTCCCCGCCGATCAGCTCCTGCGCATGCTGCGCACCCTGCGGCGCCCGGTGACCTGGACGGACCCGGCCACCATGGCGGTGCGGACCAGCCTGGTGGCCGCGGTGCCGGTGCGGCTGCCGGGCACCCGGCGGCCCCTGGTCCTGCTGGGCGAATGGAACGGCCCGGGGGTCCGGCCGCAGAAGTGCTGGATCACCGATCTGAGCGCGGTGCCCTGGGGCGGCCTGCTGCGGCTGACGAAGCTGACCCAGCGCACGGGGCGGGACTTCTCCGGGATATCCACCCGGGTCGGGATGGTCGACTTCGAGGGCAGGTCCTTCGAGGGGTGGCACCGGCACACCACGCTCGCCTCGGCCGCGCATGCCGTGCAGGCGCTCACCGGGGCGTGCGCGGCGGTTCAGCCGGAGGCGCGGCCCGCCTGATCGCGGCGGCCGCGCACCAGGGCCTGCCGGGTGCGCTGCATCTGCAGGGCCAGCTGGACCTCCAGGGCCTGCGCCGGCTCCAGCCAGTCGGGGCCGAGGAGTTCGGCTATCCGTTCCAGTCGGCGGGAGACGGTGTTGGGGTGGACGTGGAGGCTTTCGGCGGCCCGGGTGGGGCTGCAGGCCGAGGCGAAGTACGCCTCCAGGGTGCGGGCCAGGTCGGTGCGCTGCTGGGTGTCGTAGTCCAGGACCGGGCCGATGGTGTTGTTGATGAACTCGGCGGTGTTGGGGCTGTCGGACAGCAGCAGGCCCAGGAAGCCCAGTTCGCGGGGTGAGGCGGTGCCGCCCTTGCCGCCGAGGGCGGTCAGGGCGTCGAGGCAGCAGCGGGCTTCCTGGTAGGTGCGGCTGATCCCGGACAGGTCGGTGACCGGGCCCGCCGTACCGATGGTGACCGGGTGGGTGAGTGCCGAGGAGAGGTCTTGGGAGACGGCCTTGCCGACGGTGCCGGGGTCGGTGCCGGGCAGCAGCAGGATGATGCAGCCGCCGTCCACGCTCTTGAGGCCGGAGTGCTGGTGTGCGTAGGAGGAGGCCCAGATCACGGCCCGGCCCAGGGAGCCGCCCTCGGGGCGGGCCACCACGACCACGTGCGGGCCGTCCAGGTTCACACCGAGGCGGCGGGCGCGTTCGGCGAGCTTGGCCGCCGGCATCTGGTCCTCTTTGAGGAGGTCGTTGAAGAGCTCGTCGCGGACCTGGCCCTCGGCGGCCGCCGCGCTCCGCTGCATCAGCAGTACCAGGGCTGCGGCCTGGGCCACCAGGCCCAGCAGCTGGATGTGCTGCGAGGTGTCCGAGGACCGTTCCGGGGCCGCCGGGTCCGGGGCCAGCAGGATGGTGCCGAGCATCTCCTGGCCGGCGATGGCCGGGGCGACCCAGAGGCCGTCGGCGGCGCGGACCGGCCGGCGTTCGGTGTGGGCGTCCAGGGAGGCGGCCCGGATGGTGTTCTCGTCCAGGGTGGGGAAGGCGCCGACGGTGTTGAGGTCGCGTCCGACGTGGTCGCGGATGATGAGGGAGCCGCCGAGGAGCGGGGCTGCCTCGGTGGCCAGGGCGTGCAGCCCGCCGCCCTCCAGGACCAGCTCGATCAGCCGGCTGTGGGTGGCGCGCAGCCGGTGGGCGGCGGCGGAGGAGTCCATGGCGCGGGAGGTGTCGAGCTCCAGACCGGCGACCTCGTCGCGTACCCGGTCCAGCAGGCGGGTCTTCTCGATGGCCACGGCGGCGAGGTCGGCGAGGGAGCTCATCAGGGAGAGCTCGTCGGGGTCGAAGTGCCGGATGCGGCGGCCGGCGACGTACAGGTTCCCCAGGTCGCTGTCCTCGTGCCGGAGGGGCACCGCCATGATGGCGTGCAGCCCTTCGGCCCGCACCACGTTGTCGATGACGTCGGAGTGGGTGAAGCTGTCGTCGCGGAGGTAGTCCGCCGACCAGAAGGGCGCGGACCGCTGCCGCGCCTGCCGGCCGACTCCGCCGGTCATCGGGACCTCGAAGCCGACGGTGATCGCCGAGGTGTGTCCGTCCGCCGCGCGGACGACGGAGCACTCCTTGGGGAAGTCGTGGAAGGTCACCCAGGACATGTCCAGGCCCAGCAGCAGGCGGGCGCGGCGGGTGATCACCTTGAGCAGGGTGTCGAGGTTGTACGGGTGGGTCAGGTCCCGTGCGGTGTCGACGAGGGCGCTGAGTCCTGCTTCGCGCTGCTGGCGGCGGGCGAAGAGGCCCCGGATGCTGAGCGAGAGGTCCTTGGCGCGGGTCAGGCGGGTCAGGTCCTCTTCGGTGGCTCCGGCTGCGCGGGCCGCGTACACGAGGCGCTCGAACTCCTCTGCGGGTGCCTCACGCGCCAGGAGTTCCAGCATGTCGGAAACATCCGTATGCGGTTTTTGGCTCCCTGACATCACAATCGTCTCCCCCTCGACGTACTGCTGTGCTGCCTCGCCCCGGTGGAACGTAGTGCGGTCAACGGGGCCCGGTCAAGAATGTCTTGAGTCCAGAATGCCAGGTCAGAGAGGCGTGGTGTGGTGGCATCACCACCCGCTGTGAGTGATGTGGTTGTCTGGCCACCTTTTGGGTGGACCCTGCGCAGATCAGGCTGTGTGCGGCGCCAACACCGGCTGCCTTACCACTGGTTGCCGCGGGGGCCCGATGACACAGGTTCAGAGCTTTGAACGCTCCGTCCACCGAAGTCGCATGTCGCCGGAGCGTACGGACCGGCCGCAGGTGTTCTCGCTGTGCGACCGCGAGTGGGATCTGCTCGACGAGTTGTTCGCTCCGGCCTTCTCCCCGTCGACCGCGCTGGCGGTGGATTTCCTGGACCTGGCCGGCCCTCACTCCGCCCCGCGCGGCGGGTCCTTCCTCGAAGTGGGCTGCGGGGCCGGGGTGGTCGCCGTCATGGCGGCGCTGGCCGGCTACGACCGTGTCGTCGCCTCCGACATCATCCCGCGGGCGGTGGAGAACGCCGCCGTCAACGCCGAGCGCCACGAGGTGCAGGACCGGCTGAGCGCGCTGCACAGCGACCTGTTCTCCGGCCTGTCCGACGGCGACCGGTTCGACGTCATCTTCTGGAGCTCCAACTACGTGCGGGCACCCGAGGATCACCGGTACCGGTCGGTGCAGGAGAGTGCCTCAGCGGACTCCGACCGGGCCCACCGCCGCTACCTGGAGCAGGCGCCGCACTGGCTCACCCCGGAGGGCTCGGCGCTGCTGCACCTCAGCGACCGGGGCGATGTGCCGGCGCTGTACCGGATCGCCGAGGAGTGCGGGCGCGAGCTGAGCGTGCTGCGCAGCCACCGGGTGCGGGAGGGGCAGTACGGGGACGCGATGGTCGAGCACCTGCTGGTGCGGATCCTGCCGGTCAGGACCTGAGGACCCAGACGTCCTGAAGCCGGCCCAGTTCCGCTGCCTCCAGCGCGGTGGCGACCTCCGACATCCGGATCCCGAGGGTTTCCAGGATGTCCAGGGCCCGGCGGCCCTCCATGTGCGCGTTCAGCAGGGTGTCTCCCCGGAGCTCCACCTGCGCCGCGGCGCTCTCCAGAACCTCCAGGGACGCGGCCTGGGCCGTGTTCGTGCCGATGAGCCCGCTGATGTGGCGGGGTGAAACCGCTGTCCACACCAGGCCCGGAGGCAGCGCCCCGGCCGCCCGGAGCACCCGCCACCAGGCGCCGCCCAGGCGTTGTTCGCGCAGCCGGTAGATCTGCCGGGCGACGGCGACGGCCGCGGTGTCCTCGGCCCTGATGGCGGGCCCGCCGCGGCGGGGGAGCGCCGCGAGGCGGGCGTTGACCGTGTCGTCGAGGAGTCCGACCGGGATGGAGGCCACGGCGGCCATGCCTTCGAGCGGCCGGCCGTCGGTGAGGGCGCGTTCCAGGCCGTTCAGGTAGGCGCCCATCACCTGGTCGTAGCGTTCGGCGGAGAACACCAGGTCGGCGTCGACTCCCATGCCGAGGGCCACACAGTCCTCCAGCGCCACCAGTCCGGCCTTCGTGGCCGGGATGCGGAGCAGCAGGTTGGGCCGTCCCACCTCCTCGTGGACGGAGCGGGCATCGGCCACGATGGCCTGCGGGTCGTGGGCGACCCGCGGATCCACGGGTACGGACACCCGGCCGTGCCGGCCCTCGCTCGTCAGATAGGCGTCCCACAACGCGTCGCAGGCCCGCCGGGCCGCGTCCGGGTCGGCGCTGGAGGCCACGGCTCCGTGCAGCACGGAGGCTTCTGCCGGGCGGAACAGCGGGCCCGGTAGAAGATGGACGTCACTCGCGGCCAGCCAGGGCGAGACTCCCTCTGCCGCCAGCTGCTTCAGCAGTGCCACGGCTGGTTGGCTCATCATGAGTCGAGCCTAGGGGGGCGCTTCCAAAGGCCGCATGCTTTCCTCCCGGTCCTTGTCAGGTGCAGTGAACGGGTCCGGCGGTAGCCGATGTTTCACGTGAAACATCCGCCACCGCCGGACCCGTTCTTCCCGGGGGACTAACCCCGCCGGGGTCCCCGCAGGGCCACCGCGGCCACCACCATGGCCAGCGCCAGCAGCCCCGCACCCACCCCGAAGGCCAGGTGGTAGCCCCCGGTCAGGGCCTCCGCCCCGGAGCGGCCCGCCGCGGCCAGCGACTCCGAGCGGGAGGCGGCCAGGGTGGACAGCACCGCCACACCCAGCGCCATCCCGATCTGCTGGGTGGTGTTGAAGAGTCCGGAGGCGAGTCCCGCGTCGGCCTCGTCGGCACCGGACATGCCCAGGGCGGTCAGCGCCGGCAGGGCCAGGCCGAAGCCGGCGGCCAGCAGCATCACCGGCAGCAGGTCACGGACGTAATCGGCCTGCACCGGCAGCCGGGTCAGCCAGCCCAGCGCCACGACCAGCAGCCCCAGCCCCGACAGCAGCACGGTGCGCTCCCCGAACCGGGCCGCCAGCCGGGCCGAGATCCCCAGCGAGACCGCGCCGATCATCAGCGCCGCCGGCAGCATCGCCAGACCCGTCTCGGCCGCCCCGTATCCGCGGACCTTCTGGAGGTACAGGGCCACCAGCACCTGGAAGGCGAACAGGGCGGCCACCATCAGCATCTGCACCAGGTTCGCGCCGACCACGGCCGCCGAACGGAACACGCGCAGCGGCATCAGCGGGGTACGGGCCGTCGCCTGGCGCACCCCGAAGCCGGCCAGCAGTACCAGGGACAGCGCGCCGAGGCCGAGGGTGTGGGCGGAGGTCCAGCCGTACTGCTCCACCTTGACCACGGTGTAGATGCCGAGCATCAGTCCGGCGGTGACCAGCACCGCGCCGAATATGTCCGCTCCGGCGCGCAGTCCCAGGCCGCGGTCGTCGGGCAGGGACGGCAGGGCGAGCAGCAGGGCGGCGAGGCCGATCGGCAGGTTGATGAAGAAGATCCAGTGCCAGTCCAGGGCGTCGGTGAGGATCCCGCCCAGTACCTGTCCCAATGAGGCGCCGGCCGCCCCGGTGAAGGAGAAGACGGCGATCGCCCTGGCCCGCTCCCGGGTCCCGGTGAACAGCGTGACCAGGATGCCCAGGCTGACCGCCGAGGCCATCGCGGAGCCGAGGCCCTGGAGGAAGCGGGCGGCGATCAGCAGGCCGGGGGAGGAGGCGAACCCGGCGAGCAGCGATGCGCCGGTGAAGACGCCGGTCCCGGCGAGGAACATCCGCTTGCGGCCGATGAGGTCGCCGAGCCGGCCTGCCAGCAGCAGCAGGCTGCCCACGGCGATCAGGTACGCGTTCACCACCCAGCTGAGCCCGGCGGGGGAGAAACCCAGGTCGTTCTGCATGGCCGGCATCGCCACCGTGACGATGCTGCCGTCCAGGACCGTCATCAGCATGCCGGTGGAGAGCACGCCCAGTGCGGTCCAGCGGGAGCGGAGGCGGCGCCCGGCCGGGGGCTCCGTACGGGATGCGGATCGCGGGGTGGAGCTGAGTGCGGCAGGCATCGGTCTCTCCCATTCGTGAGGGCGCCGGTGAGGCGATGAGAGAGACCGTAGCAGATAGTTTTGTTACAGACGATTTGCTTGGGGATGATTGTTAGGCTGACGTACATGACTGCGATGGCACCCACCCGGACCGAGCCCGACCTCTCCTTCCTGCTGGACCACACCAGCCACGTCCTGCGCACCCGGATGTCCGCCGCCCTCGCCGAGATCGGCCTCACCGCGCGCATGCACTGCGTCCTCGTCCACGCCCTGGAGGAGGAGCGCACCCAGATCCAGCTCGCCGAGATCGGCGACATGGACAAAACGACCATGGTGGTCACGGTCGACGCCCTCGAGAAGGCGGGTCTTGCCGAACGGCGCCCGTCCAGCACGGACCGCCGAGCGCGGATCATCGCCGTGACCGAGATGGGCGCGCAGGTCGCGGTCGAGAGCCAGGCCATCGTCGACCGGGTCCACCAGGAGGCCCTGGCCTCCCTCACCGCCACCGACCGCAAGGCCCTGCTGCGCGGCCTGAACCTCCTGGTCGAGGGCGATCTGGCCACCCCGTCCGACAGCCCCCGACCGGCCCGCCGGGCCCGCCAGTAGATCCCCCGGACGGACCAGTCACACGGCCGCCCGGCCGCCGGTGGCCGACAGTGGGTGAAGGCACACGGCCCAGGGGGACAACCACGCCGGAGGCGTACCACCATGGGAATCTTCGACTTCCTCAAACACGACAAGAAGAAGGCGCAGGACGCAGCCGCCAAGCACGCGGAACAGCGCTCCGCCGCTCCGGCCCCGGCACCCCCCAGGCCTCCCGCGGGCATGCCGACGACCCACACGCCGCCGGAAGCCGCGAAGCGGTCCGCCCCGCCCATGCACACCCCCATGCCCGGCGCCGCCCCGCCCGAGCCGGCCACTCCCCACGTGCCGCCGGGCACGGCCAAGCGCTCCGCGCCCAAGCCCGACCGGGCCGCCAAGAAGCGCGACCGCGACTGACCGCAGGACGCGGCAAAAAGAGACGCGGCGAAGAGACACGGTGAAGGGCCCGGATCCACCGGATCCGGGCCCTTCACACGTGTCCTCAGCGGTTCTTGTCGGCCTCCGAGGCGTCGGCCTCCGCCTCGGCCGCCTCCTTCGCCTGCAGCTCGTCATCGAGGTTCGCCGGCTCGCCGTCCCGCGCCGGCACCTCCGTCGCGGCCGGCGGCTCCACCAGCCAGTCCGGGTTCGACTGCTGGTCCCACCACTTCCACGCCCAGTAGGCGGCACCGGCCACCACACCGACCACGGCCACGCCGCGGAACAGCCGCCCGCGCTTCGCGCGCCGTTCCTGACGCCGCACCAGCCGGCGCACATCCCTGGCGGACACCTTGCCGCTCAGGGCCGCCAGCGCCGCGGTCGACCGGGACGCGGCCTCCTCGGCGACCGGCTGCGCCGCGGCGATGGCGTGCTCGATCCGCGGTGCCGTGTAGTCGGCCGCCTGCCGGGCCGCCCGGCGGGTCTGCCGCACCGCCCTCGTCGCCGCCCGGTCGACATTCGGCGGCACATGCGCGCGCGCCGCCCGCATCCGCGGATGCAGATGGGCGTCGTAGGCCGAGCGGGCCTGGCGCGAAGCTTCGTTGGCGGCGTACGAGACCTTCGGCGCCAGCCGCACATTCGCCTCGTGTGCGTAATGCACCGCCGCGTCCTTGGCGGTTCCTGCGTACGGCGCCACCACTTCCGCTGCGTGACGCACGGTGTCCTTCGCACTTCCGGCCGTTGCGCGCACGCTGTCCTTGCGGGTCACGGGATCCTCCTCCTCGGTGGCGGACACAGTTCACCTTTCCACCCTTTGTCGGATCATGCCTGCCGTACCGCCTTGCGGCATGCGTGACAGGGCATACGGGTGGCCGATTCCGGCGATTTCTTGACCAAGCGGCACAGCGTGCGAGGATCTGGAACCGACAGTGATGACTATGGAAGGCAGATCCGTGGCCGAGAAGCTCTACGCCACCCTGAAGACGAACCACGGCGACATCGAGATCGAGCTGCTGCCGAACCACGCGCCCAAGACCGTCCGCAACTTCACCGAGCTCGCCGCCGGCGAGCGCGAGTGGACCCGCCCCAGCGACGGCCAGAAGACCACCGACCGGCTCTACGACGGCACCGTCTTCCACCGGGTCATCAGCGGTTTCATGATTCAGGGCGGCGACCCCCTCGGCAACGGCATGGGCGGCCCCGGCTACCAGTTCGCCGACGAGTTCCACCCCGACCTCGCCTTCACCGAGCCCTACCTGCTCGCCATGGCCAACGCCGGCCCCGGCACCAACGGCTCGCAGTTCTTCATCACCGTCGCCCCGACCGCCTGGCTGACCCGCAAGCACACCATCTTCGGCAAGGTCACCGACAAGGCCAGCCAGGCCGTCGTCGACAAGATCGCGAAGCTCCCCACCAACCCGCGCACCGAGCGCCCGGTCGACGACGTGATCCTCGAATCCGTCGTGATCGAGAAGCGCTGACCCCTACGCGCCCCCGCCGCCGGGAACCAATGGGCCCTGCCCGTCCGTACTCGATGTGTACCGGACCGGCGGGGCGGCGTCCCGCCTCCGTCGCCGCCGACCGAGGGAACCGATGGACACCTGTTACCGGCATCCGGACCGGGAGACCGGCATCCGCTGCACCCGCTGTGACCGGCCGATCTGCCCGGACTGCATGATCAGCGCCTCGGTCGGCTACCAGTGCCCCGAGTGTGTCCGCGGCGCGCCCTCGGCCGTCCCGCGCAACGTCGCGGGCGGCGCGCTCACCGCCGGGGACCCCCACCTGGTCACCAAGATCCTCATCGGGATCAATGCGGCCGTCTTCCTCGCGGTGCTCTCCACTCCCACGATCACGGTCCAGCTGGAGCTGCTGGGCCGGTACGTCGAATACATCGGCGGACCGGTCGAGGGGGTGTCCACCGGCGAGTACCACCGGCTGCTGACCTCGATCTTCCTGCACCAGGAGGCGTGGCACATCGCCGGCAACATGCTCGGCCTGTGGGTGGTCGGCGGCCCGCTGGAGGCGGCCCTCGGCCGGGCCCGCTACCTGACCGTCTACCTGCTGTCCGGCCTGGCCGGCAGCGCCCTGGTCTATCTGCTCACCCCGCCGAACCTGGCCACGCTCGGCGCGTCCGGCGCGGTCTTCGGCCTGTTCGGCGCGACCGCCGTGCTGATGCGGCGGATGCGGTACGACATGCGGCCGGTCGCCGGGATGCTCGTCCTGATGCTGGCGATGACCTTCATCCCCGAGGGGATCTCCTGGCAAGCCCACATCGGCGGCCTGGTGGCGGGTGCCCTGGTCGGAGCGGGCATGGTCGGGCCCGCGGCCGGCCGCCGGAACCGGGCGGTCGTGCAGTGGGCCGCCTGTGCCCTGGTGTTCTGCGCGTCCGCAGCGCTCATCGTGCTGCGGACGGCCGAACTGACTCCCTGACCGACTGATCACACCGGCGTCAACAAGGGGCCACCCACTTACTTATCCACAGACCTTCGTATCTTTTCCTCAGGTGTGGATAGCGCTGTGGATAACTAAGGGGAGAGCTTGCGCTCGAACCCCTTCACCCCCTTGGGGATGCGGCTACTTCCACTGTGTGGATACGCCGAAACCTGCCGCGATAAAGCCGAAACCAACCACAATGTTCCAATTGCCCAGCGTCTCGATCGGCAGCTGGGTATCGGTCACGTAGAAGACGACGATCCAGGCCAGACCGATCAGGAAGAGCGCCAGCATCACCGGGGCGACCCAGCTGCGGCTCGTCAGCTTGATGGCCTGGGCCTGCTTCGCCGGCGGCGGCGTGTAGTCGTCCTTCTTGCGGATACGTGACTTCGGCACGAGGGTCTCTCCTGTCGATGCGCTGGGGACCTTGCCTCCCCCGGGCGTCCGTTAGCGTAGTGGGTCTTCGGCGTGTTGAAGGAGAAGGGTACGTTGAGCAATTCCGACGGCTCCTCCGCGGGTCCCCATCGCCGGGCCAGACCGGTCCGGCTGCTGACCGCCGCCGTGTTCGCCCTGGCCGGGCTGATCTTCGTGACCAGCTTCAACACCTCCAAGGGTACGAACATCCGGACGGACGATTCACTCCTCAGGCTCTCGGACCTGATCCACGCCCGCTCCCAGAACAACAAGGAGCTCGAGGAGACCACCTCGGCGGTCCGCCGGGAGGTCGACACCCTCGCCGAACGCGACGACGGCAGCACCCGCGCCGAAGACGCCAGACTCCAGGCCCTGCGCACCGCCGCCGGCACCGAGGAGCTCTCCGGCAGGGGCCTCACCGTCACCCTGAACGACGCCCCGCCCGACGCCACCGCCCGGATCCCCAACGTGCCGGAGCCGGAGCCCAACGATCTGGTCATCCACCAGCAGGACCTCCAGGCGGTGGTCAACGCGCTCTGGCAGGGCGGAGCCCGCGGGATCCAGGTGATGGACCAGCGGCTGATCTCCACCAGCGCGGTGCGCTGCGTCGGCAACACCCTGATCCTCCAGGGCCGGGTCTACTCGCCCCCCTACAAGGTGACGGCGGTCGGCGACCTGGGCGCGCTGGAGAAGGCCCTGGCGGCCTCCCCGGCGCTGCAGAACTACCAGCTGTACGTCAACGCCTACGGGCTCGGCTGGAAAGTCGACCAGCACAAGGCGGTGACTCTGCCCGGCTACTCCGGCACAGTGGACCTCCACTATGCGAAGCCGGTCAGCAACTCGGAGAGCACCCCGAGTTCCCCGTGAGGTCGTGGTCCGCCTGGTGGTGCGGACGTTCAGCGAGGTGTGCCTGACGGCCGGCACGCTGATCGTGCTGTTCGTGGCGTACGTGCTGCTGTGGACCGGGGTGAAGGCCGACCGGGCCATGGACGGGGAGATGGAACGGCTGCACGGCCGCTGGGCGGCTGCTCCGCAGGCCGGCCGGGCTCCCGGTGCCCCGCAGCCCCCGCAGGCCCCAGGCGCCCCCCAGGCCCCGCAGACGCCCGTCTCCTACCCCCGCGGCCAGGCCTTCGCCGAGATGTACATTCCGCGTTTCGGTCCGGACTGGGTCAAACCGGTCCTGGAAGGAACCGGAACCGAACTGCTGAAGAAGGGCCTGGGCCACTACGAGGGCACCGCGCAGGCGGGCGGAACCGGGAACTTCGCCGTGGCCGGCCACCGGCGCACGTACGGCGACCCGTTCAAGGACTTCCCCGAACTGCGGCCCGGCGACACGGTGGTGCTCAAGGACGCCACCAGCTGGTACACGTACACCGTCCGGAACCGGCCGCTGCGCACCCTGCCGACCGAGGTCGGCGTGGTGGACCCGGTGCCGAAGCGCTCCCCCTTCACCGGGCCGGGCCGCTACCTGACACTCACCACCTGTGATCCTGAGTGGGGGCACAGTCACCGTCTTATCGTGTGGGCGGAACTGACCGAGACAAGGCCGGTGAGGCGCGCCAGCCTTTAGTCTGTTCCGGAACACGCACGGGGGGTACGGGAAGGACGACGGGCGGTATGTACGGCTGGATCTGGCGGCATCTGCCGGGCAACGCGTGGGTTCGCGCGCTGATCTCCCTGGCGCTGGTGCTCGCCGTGGTGTTCGTGCTGTTCCAGTACGTCTTCCCGTGGGCCGAGCCGCTTCTCCCGTTCAACGATGTGACCGTCGACGAGGGATCGGGAGCCAATCGGTGAGCGCGCGCATTCTGGTTGTGGACAACTACGACAGCTTCGTCTTCAACCTCGTTCAGTACCTGTACCAGCTCGGGGCCGAGTGCGAGGTGCTGCGCAACGACGAGGTGGAGCTCTCCCACGCCCAGGACGGCTTCGACGGCGTGCTGCTGTCGCCCGGCCCGGGCACCCCGGAAGAGGCCGGCGTCTGCGTGGACATGGTCCGGCACTGTGCCGACACCGGCGTCCCGGTGTTCGGCGTCTGCCTGGGCATGCAGTCCATGGCGGTGGCCTACGGCGGCGTGGTCGGCCGGGCCCCGGAGCTGCTGCACGGCAAGACCTCGCCGGTCACCCACGAGGGTCTGGGCGTCTTCAAGGGCCTCCCCTCGCCCTTCACGGCCACCCGCTACCACTCGCTCGCCGCGGAGCCGCAGACCGTTCCGGACGAGCTCCAGGTCACGGCGTGGACCGAGGACGGCATCATCATGGGCCTGCGGCACCGCGAGCACGACGTCGAGGGCGTGCAGTTCCACCCGGAGTCGGTGCTGACCGAGTGGGGCCACCGGATGCTGGCGAACTGGCTGGTCCGCTGTGGTGACACGGGTGCCGTGGAGCGCTCGGTGGGGCTGGCCCCGGTGGTGGGCAAGGCCGTCGCATGACCGCGTACGCGCCGCCTGCGCCCTCCGGGGGCCGGGCTGCGCGTCGCAGGGCTGCCCAGGAGGCGGCGAAGCGGGAGCGCCGGCGCCGCCGGGGCGGCCCGCTGGTGATCGCCAGCCGGGCGGCCGGCGAGCTGTTCATCACGGCCGGGCTGGTGATGCTGCTGTTCGTCACGTACCAGCTCTGGTACACGAACGTGCTGGCCGAGCGGCAGGCGAACGGGGCGGCGGGCTCGCTCCGGGAGGACTGGGACTCCGGTGCCCCGGCGCCCGCGGTGTCCGAGTTCTCGCCCGGTCAGGGTTTCGCCATCATGTACATCCCGAAGCTGGACGTGAAGGTGCCCGTGGCGCAGGGCATCAGCAAGCCGAAGGTGCTGGACCGGGGCATGGTCGGGCACTACGCGGAAGGCGCCCTGAAGTCGGCGATGCCGGGGGACAAGGCCGGGAACTTCGCGGTGGCGGGGCACCGGAACACGCACGGTGAGCCGTTCCGCTACATCAACCGGCTGCAGCCCGGGGACCCGATCGTCGTCGAGACGCGGGACGCCTACTACACGTACGAGATGACCTCGATGCTGCCGCAGACGCCGCCCTCGAACGTGTCGGTGATCAAGCCGGTCCCGCAGGGCTCCGGGTTCACCGGGCCGGGCCGGTACATCACGCTCACCACGTGCACCCCGGAGTTCACCAGCACCTACCGGATGATCGTATGGGGCAGGATGGTCGACGAGCGCCCGCGCAGCCAGGGTGCTCCGCCCGCGCTCGCCCGCTCGTAGAGGACCACCGCAGTGTCACGTGCCGTCCGCCCCCGTCGTCACCGGATCGCGGGCCTCCTGAGCCTGCTGGGCGAGCTCCTGATCACGGCGGGCCTCGTCCTCGCCCTGTTCGTCGTGTACTCGCTGTGGTGGACCAATGTCCTGGCCGACCGGACCGCTGCGGCCAGGGGCGACGCCGTCCGGGAGCAGTGGCAGGCGGCACCGGTCCCGTCGTCCTCGGCGCAGGCCGGGCCGGGGGCGCTGGACACGGCGGGCGGCATCGGCTTCCTGCACGTGCCGGCGATGAAGAACGGCGAGGTCCTGGTGAAGCGGGGCACGGATCCGGAGATCCTCAACGACGGGGTGGCCGGCTACTACACGGACCCCGTGAAGTCCGCACTGCCGTGGGACGCGGCGGGCAACTTCTCGCTGGCGGCCCACCGGGACGGCCACGGCGCCAAGTTCCACGACATCCACAAGCTGCGGAACGGCGATCCGATCGTCTTCGAGACCAAGGACAACTGGTACGTCTACAAGGTCTACGCGGAGCTGCGGCAGACCTCGAAGTACAACGTGAACGTGCTGGCCCCGGTGCCGAAGGAGTCGGGCCGGACCACCCCCGGCCGCTACATCACCCTGACGACCTGCACCCCGGTCTACACGTCGAAGTACCGGTACGTCGTGTGGGGCGAGCTGGTCCGTACGGAGAAGGTGGACGCGAAGAGGACCCCGCCGGTCGAGCTGCGCTGACCGGCGGGGTCCTTGGGTCCGTGCATCCCGGGGTCCCCGATCCGGGGGTCCGGGGGCCGGGCTAGCGGCGGTTGAAGTCGAAGATGCCGTTCCCGCCGCCGTCCTGCTGGCCGCCGTCACCGCCCATCGTGACCACGTTGACCGCGGTGTTCGGATCGACCTGCTCGCCGGCGCGGGGCTGGGTGAACGTGACCCTGGCGTTGTCGTCGCTCGGACCGGACAGGACCTGACCGAAGACCAGGCCCTTCCCCGCCAGCAGGGCCTTCGCCTCGGCGACCGTGAGGCCGGCCAGCGGCGGGACCGTGACCTTCTCGGCGGCCTTCGCGATCTCCACGTTGACCACGGTGTTCGGGTCGACCTCGGAGCCGGGATCCTCGCTCTGCCTGACGACGGTCTTGGCCTTCTCCGGGGACTCGACCTCGGTGGTGCTGCCGAACCTGAGCTTGTTCTCCTGGAGGGCCTTCCTCGCCTCGGCGGTCGTCATTCCCTTGAGGTCCGGGACGATGACCTTCGACGGCTCCTTGGCCACGGTCAGGACGACCGTGGAGCCCTTCTCCACCGGCGTGCCGCTCACCGGGCTCTGCTTGATGACGGTGCCCGGCGTGAGCTCCGACTCCTCGGTCTTCCGCTCGACCACGAAGCCCTTGTCCCGCAGCTGCTTCTCCGCGGCGTCGGCGGGGACCTTGAGCACGTCGATCAACGGGACCTTGGGTGCACCGGTCGAGACCTTGACCTTGATCTCGCTGCCCTCTTCGAGGCGGGTGCCGGGCTCCGGGCTCTGCGAGCACACCATGCCCTTGGGCTGGGTCTCGCAGGGCTCCTCGGCCTCCTTGACGACCTTGAGCCCGATGTTGTCGCCGCTGCTGACCGCGCTCTCGAAGGTCGCGCCGACCAGCTTGGGCACGGCCGGCCGGTTGTCGGCCGTGCCTTCGAACAGCGAGCGGCCGATCAGGATCGCGCCGACCAGCACCAGGACGCCGGCCAGCACCAGCAGGACCGTGGAGGCCCGGTTCTTCTTCTGCCGGCGGCCACGGGAGCCGCCCTGGTCGTAGCCCTGGTCGGGGTAGTAGCCGCCGTCGCCGCCGGGCGGCATGGGCGGCATCATCGAGGTCTGGCCGGGTTCGGCGGCGCGCAGCGCGGTGGTGGGCTGGTCGTAGCCCTGGTGCCCGTAACCGTGGTTCTGGTCCGGGTAGCCGTATCCGGCGGCTCCCATGGCGGCGGTGGCGGCGACGGGCTGGCCGTCGAGGCAGGCCTCGATGTCGGCGCGCATCTCGTCGGCGCTCTGGTAGCGGTAGTCGGGGTCCTTGACGAGCGCCTTCAGCACGATCGCGTCCATTTCGGGCGTGATCTCGGCGTCGAAGTTCGACGGCGGCTGGGGCTCTTCCCGTACGTGCTGGTAGGCGACGGCCACGGGGGAGTCGCCGACGAAGGGCGGCCGGACCGTCAGCAGCTCGTAGAGCAGGCAGCCGGTGGAGTAGAGGTCGGAGCGGGCGTCGACCTGCTCGCCCTTGGCCTGCTCCGGGGAGAGGTACTGGGCGGTGCCGATCACGGCCGCCGTCTGTGTCATGGTCATGCCGGAGTCGCCCATGGCGCGGGCGATGCCGAAGTCCATCACCTTGACCTGGCCGGTGCGGGTGAGCATGACGTTGGCGGGCTTGATGTCACGGTGGACGATGCCGGCCCGGTGCGAGTACTCGAGGGCCTGGAGGATGCCGATGGTCATTTCCAGGGTGCGCTCGGGCAGCAGCTTGCGGCCGGAGTGCAGGAGCTCGCGCAGGGTGGATCCGTCGACGTACTCCATCACGATGTACGGGATGGAGATGTTGTCGACGTAGTCCTCGCCGGTGTCGTAGACGGCGACGATCGCCGGGTGGTTGAGCGAGGCGGCCGACTGTGCCTCGCGGCGGAACCGGGCCTGGAAGGACGGGTCGCGTGCGAGGTCGGCGCGCAGGGTCTTGACGGCGACGGTACGGCCGAGCCGGGTGTCGTGGGCGAGGTAGACCTCGGCCATGCCACCGCGGCCGAGCACGTGGCTCAGCTCGTACCGGCCGCCGAGGCGACGCGGCTCTTCCATAACTTCCAGCCCTCTCCGTCAGTCCCGACCGCACCCGTGTGTGGTCCGGCGGTGTGCTGTTCGCGCAAAGGCTACCGGCCGATCGTGGGAGATCGGTTCGTGACCACAGGCCGATACCGGACCGGTACCGTCCGCGGTTGCCGTGACCGGCCGGTGGCCGGTGCGCGTCAGCTCTGGCTCTTGAGCACGGCCTCCATGACGGCCTTGGCGACCGGGGCGGCCAGGCCGCCGCCGCTGATGTCCTCGCGGTCGGCCTCGCTGTCCTCGATCACGACGGCGACGGCGACCGGGGAGCCCTGCTCGGTGTCGGCGTAGGAGATGAACCAGGCGTAGGGGCGCTTGGCGTTCTTCTCGCCGTGCTGGGCGGTGCCGGTCTTGCCGCCGACGGTGGTGCCCTTGATCTTCGCCTTGCCGCCGGTGCCGTTCTCGACCACGTTGACCATCATGGCCTGGAGCTTCTGCGCGTTCTCGGCGCTGAGCGGGCGGCTCATCTCCTCCGGCTTGTGCCGGTCGATGACGTCGAGGTTGGGGGCGGTGCGCTCCTGCACCATGTACGGCTTCATCAGCTTGCCGTCGTTGGCGACGGCGGCCGCGACCATGGCCATCTGGAGCGGGGTGGCGGCGGTGTTGAACTGCCCGATGGAGCTCTGGGCGTTGCCGTCCCGGCTCATGGTCTTGTCGTAGATGCTGGCGAAGGCGCGGACCGGGGTGTCGATCTTCTCGTTGTTGAAGCCGAACTTCTCGGCGGTCTTCACCATGTTGTCCCGCTGCACCTTGTCGCCGAGGTTGGCGAACACGGAGTTGCAGGAGACCTCCAGCGCCTTGTTCAGGCTGGCCTTCTCGCAGCCCTTGGCGTGGTTGACCATCGGGGTGCGGGTGCCGGGGAGGATGTACGGCTCGGGGGTGTCCGTGGCGGCGTTGATGTCGGTGACGACACCGTGCTCCAGGGCCGCGGCGGCGGTGACCACCTTGAAGGTGGAGCCGGGCGGATAGGTCTCGCGCAGGGCGCGGTTGACCAGCTTCTTGTCCGCGCTGTCCTTGAGCTCGACCCAGGCCTTCTCGTCGTCCTTGGAATTCCCGGCGAAGGAGGAGGGGTCGTAGGACGGGGTGGAGACCAGGGCGAGGATCGCGCCGCTGCGCGGGTCGATCGCGGCGACCGCGCCCTTGCGGTCGCCGAGCTTTTCGAAGGCGGCCTTCTGGGCGGCGGCGTTCAGGGTGGTGACGATGTTGCCGCCCTGCTTCTTGTCGCCGGTGAACATGCCGATGGTGCGGTCGAAGAAGAGCCGGTCGTCGTTGCCGGTGAGGATGCCGTCCTCGAGGGACTCGAGCTGGGTGGAGCCGAAGGCCTGCGAGGCGTAGCCGGTGACGGGCGCCCACATGGGGCCGTTCACATAGGTCCGCTTGTACTTGTAGTCGCTGCCGTCGGTGACCGCGGAGCCGGTGATCGGGTCGCCCTGGACGATGATGTTGCCGCGTTCCTGGGCGTACTGGGCGATCGCGACGCGGCGGTTCTCCTTGCGGGTGGAGAGTTCCTCGGCCTGGACGTACTGGAGCCAGTTCGTCCGGACGAGCAGCGCGAGGATGAGCAGCCCGCAGAAGATCGAGATGCGGCGCAGGGGCTTGTTCATGACGGGCGGACCACCTGGGTCATCTCAGAGTCGGGGGACGGTGCGGGGGCCGGGGCGGGGCGGCGTGCGGTGTCGCTGATCCGGATGAGGATGCCGATGAGGGCCCAGTTCGCGAGGACGGAGGAGCCGCCGGAGGCGAGGAAGGGCATGGTCATGCCGGTGAGGGGGATGAGGCCCATCACACCGCCGGCGACGACGAAGATCTGGAGGGCGAAGGCGCCGGAGAGGCCGATGGCGAAGAGCTTGCCGAACGGGTCGCGGGCGGCGAGGGCGGTGCGTACGCCGCGCTCGACGATCAGGCCGTAGAGCAGGAGGAAGGCCATGACCCCGGCGAGGCCGAGTTCCTCTCCGACGGTGGAGAAGATGAAGTCGGAGTTGGCGGCGAACAGGATCAGGTCGGAGTGGCCCTGTCCCAGGCCGGTGCCGAGGACGCCGCCGGATCCGAAGCTCATGAGGGACTGGCCCACCTGCTCGCAGGCGCCGGAGGTGGCGTAGCAGCCGAAGGGGTCGAGCCAGGCGTTGACGCGGGCCTCGACGTGGCCCGAGAAGGAGGCGACGACGACGGCTCCGGCGACGGACATGAGGAGGCCGATGACGATCCAGCTGGTCCGCTCGGTGGCCACGTACAGCATGATCACGAACATGCCGAAGAACAGCAGGGAGGTGCCCAGGTCGTTCTCGAAGATCAGGATGAGCAGGCTCATCGCCCAGATCATCAGGATCGGGCCGAGGTCGCGCCCGCGCGGCAGGTAGAGGCCCATGAAGCGGCGGGAGGCCAGGGCCAGGGCGTCGCGCTTGACCATCAGGTAGCCGGCGAAGAAGACCGCGAGGACGATCTTCGCGAACTCGCCGGGCTGGATGGAGAAGCCGCCGACGCTGATCCAGATCTTGGCGCCGAAGACGTCGGCACCCAGGCCCGGGATGATCGGCAGGATCAGCAGCACCAGGGCTGCGGCCATCGAGATGTAGGTGAACCGCTGGAGGGTGCGGTGGTCCTTGAGGATCAGCAGGACGCCGGCGAACAGGGCGATGCCGAGCGCCGTGTACAGCATCTGGTTGGGCGCCGAGGGGGAGAAGCCGCCGAAGGCCCGCTTGGCGAGGTTCTGGAGGCGTTCCGACTGGTCGAGGCGCCAGATGAAGACCACGCCGAGACCGTTGAGCAGGATGCCGAGGGGCAGCAGCAGCGGGTCGGCGTACTTGGCGAAGCGGCGTACGACGAGGTGGGCGATGCCCGCGAGGACAGCGAGGGCGAGGCCGTAGAACAGCATGCCGGGGGGCAGTTTGCCGTCGATGGCGAGGCCCACGTTGGCGTAGGCGAACATCGGGATGACCACGGCGAAACCGAGCAGCATCAGCTCGGTGTTGCGCCTGCTCGGCAGCTCGATGGCCCCGATGGTGGTCGTATTGGTGACAACGCTCATGGTGTGACGGGCCCCCTGTGCCCGCGTGTGACTGCCGCTACCGCTGTTACTGCTTTCCGCACGAGCCGACCAGCTGCTGTTCCTCCGGAGTCAGCGCGCTGTCGGCGGGCGGTGTCTGGCCCTTCGCCTCCGCGGTCCGCCGGGCTTCGTCCTTCTTGCAGGCGGAGACCTGGGTGGCGAGTTCGTCGATCTTCTGGCGGGCGCCGTCGAGAGTGCCCTCACTGATCGTCGCCTCGACGAGCTTCTTCTTGAAGGGCGGCAGGTACTTCAGTTCGATCTCGGGGTGGTCGTTCTCCACCTCGGACAGCTTGATGGGGCCGAGGTTCTGGCTGATGCCGCGGTACAGCGCGACGTGCTCGTCCTTGACGCCGACGTAGAACTGGGTCTGGGTCCAGCGCCAGCCCGCGTACAGGCCGCCGCCGATGACGCCGAGGGCGAGCAGCAGGATCAGGGAGCGGCCGGCCCAGCGGGCCCCTTTGCCGCGGCGCCTGCGGGGGTGGTCGTACGAGTCCTCGTAGCCGGGGTCGCCGGCGTACGGGTCGGGCTCGCCGAAGCTGCCGTAGCCGCCGCCGGAGCCGTAACCGCCCTCGGCGGAGCCGTAGCCGGGGGCCTCGCCGCTGCCGGGCGGGCCGAAGGCGCCGGGGGCCGGCGGCGGGGCGTGGCGGCCGAGGCCGGAGGCGCGGCCGGCCGGGGTCTGCATGGCGTTGCCGCTGTCGAACAGCTGGTGCTGGTTCTCGGCCACCGCACCGACCACCACGGGGGTGTCGTTGAGCTGGGCGGCGAGGGTGTCGCCGCTGTCGGTGTCGAGGACGTCGGCGACGATGCAGGTGATGTTGTCGGGTCCGCCGCCGCGGAGGGCGAGCTGGATCAGCGCCTGCACGGTCTCGTGCGGGCCGTGGTAGTCGGCGAGGGTCTCCTCCAGGGTCTGGTGGGAGACGACGCCGGACAGCCCGTCGGAGCAGATCAGGTAGCGGTCGCCGGCCCGGACCTCGCGGATGGAGAGATCGGGTTCCACGTGCTCGCCGCTGCCCAGCGCGCGCATCAGCAGGGAGCGCTGCGGGTGGGTGGTGGCTTCCTCTTCGGTGATGCGGCCCTCGTCGACGAGGCGCTGCACCCAGGTGTGGTCCTGGGTGATCTGGGTGAGGATGCCGTCGCGCAGCAGGTAGGCGCGGGAGTCGCCGACATGGACGAGGCCGAGCCGCTGGCCGGTCCACAGCAGGGCGGTCAGGGTGGTGCCCATGCCCTCGAGCTGCGGGTCCTCCTCGACCATCACGCGCAGCACGTCGTTGGCGCGCTGCACGGCGATGCCGAGGGCGGTGAGGATGTCGGAGCCGGGGACGTCGTCGTCGAGCTGGACGAGGTTGGAGATCACCTCGGAGGAGGCGACCTCACCGGCGGCCTGGCCGCCCATGCCGTCGGCGATGGCGAGGAGACGGGGGCCGGCATAGCCGGAGTCTTCGTTCCCCTCGCGGATCATGCCCTTGTGCGAACCGGCGGCGAACCGCAGCGACAGACTCATGCGCACCTGCCCTGTCGACGCCGACTCCGGGTACAACCGGTCTCGAGCCACACTGCCCACCCTCCGGTCGGGAGCGCGCGCGGGGCCGAGTCCCAGGGGGCCCGGTCCGCTGCGGCTCGCTCGCTCCGCTCGCTCATTCTCGTACTACTTCCGCAGCTCGATGACGGTCTTGCCGATGCGGATCGGGGCGCCCGGCGGAATGGGCGTCGGGGTGGTCAGCCGGGTCCGGTCGAGATACGTGCCGTTGGTGGACCCGAGATCCTCGACGATCCACTGGCCGTCACGGTCGGGGTAGATCCTGGCATGCCTGCTGGAGGCGTAGTCGTCGTCCAGCACGATCGTCGAATCGTGGGCGCGGCCGAGGGTGATGGTCTGCCCCTGCAGCGTGACGGTCGTGCCCGTGAGGGTGCCCTCGGTGACGACGAGCTTGGTCGGGGCACCACGGCGCTGGCGCTGCTGCGGAGGCGTGGCGGCCTGGCGGCCGCCCTGCGCCGCCTGGGCGCGGCTCTCGGCGCCGCCGCGGCGTGATCCGCGCTGGGTCACCCGGGTCCCGAAGAGGTCGCTCCGGATGACCTGGACGGCCACGATGACGAACAGCCACAGAACGGCCAGGAAACCCAACCGCATGACCGTAAGGGTCAGCTCTGACATTGCCCCCGCTTCACCCTTCGGCTTGCCGGTAAATGATGGTCGTGCTGCCCACGACGATCCGCGAGCCGTCGCGGAGCGTAGCGCGGGTGGTGTGCTGCCCGTCCACCACGATGCCGTTGGTGGACCCGAGATCCTGGATCGTCGAGGGCGTTCCGGTCCGGATCTCACAGTGCCGGCGGGAAACGCCGGGGTCGTCGATCCGCACGTCGGCTTCGGTGCTGCGGCCGAGTACGAGCGTCGGGCGGGAGATCTGGTGGCGGGTGCCGTTGATCTCGATCCAGTGGCGCGTGCCCGCGCCGCCGGTGGGTACGGGGGCCGGGCCCGCGGGCCGGCGCTGCGGCGCGCCGGGCGGCGGCGCGCTGGGCATGGGCGGCGCGGCCACCGGCGGGTAGCCGTAACCGCCCGGCCGGCCCTGCTGGCCCTGCGGCGCCTGCTGGGGGTGCTGCGGCTGGGAGGTGGAGGAGGCCAGGGTGCGGCTGCGGACCCGGTACAGGCCGGTGTCGAGGTCGTCGGCCTTCTCCAGGTGCACCTTGATGGGGCCCATGAAGGTGTAGCGCTGCTGCTTGGCGTAGTCGCGGACCAGGCCGGCGAGCTCGTCGCCGAGCTGGCCCGAGTACGGGCTCAGGCGCTCGTAGTCGCCGGCCGACAGCTCGACGATGAAGTCGTTGGGGACGACGGTCCGCTCGCGGTTCCAGATGGTCGCGTTGTTGTCGCACTCGCGCTGCAGCGCGCCGGCGATCTCGACGGGCTGGACCTCGGACTTGAACACCTTGGCGAAGGTGCCGTTCACCAGACCTTCGAGTCGCTGCTCAAACCTCTTCAGGACTCCCATGGGGCACCTCCTCCGTTGCTGTCGCCCTGTACTGCTTACTGATCGTATCCACGCGTGGGGGATTCGGCTGGTTCCCCTCCTGCCCCGTAGGGAGGAGTGTTGCTCCTCACTAGGGATCGTAGGGGCGGCCCAGGGACAGTGTCCCGCACCGGGGGCGGACTGCGGGAGGGCTGTCGCGCGTGCCGCCGGCGGAGGCCGGGAAAGCGATT
Source organism: Streptomyces sp. NPDC051211 (assembly GCF_040689505.1). Classification (NCBI taxonomy): domain Bacteria; kingdom Bacillati; phylum Actinomycetota; class Actinomycetes; order Kitasatosporales; family Streptomycetaceae; genus Streptomyces; species Streptomyces sp. NPDC051211. Next base: position 45,596 of record NZ_JBFBAV010000007.1, on the reverse strand, counting down.
TCAATCCGCCCTCTCTGACGTGCTAATGTTCCGATGTCGCCAGGGGAACGGCCCGAAAGGGAAGAACCACTGGGACGCTGCTCGGGCGAGTGGCGGAACGGCAGACGCGCTGGCTTCAGGTGCCAGTGTCCTTCGGGACGTGGGGGTTCAAATCCCCCCTCGCCCACAGAGAGAGCCCCCGATTCGGAGAGATCCGGATCGGGGGCTTCTTGTCGTCCCCGGCGTGACGGGCGTCGCACCGGGCTGCGGGCGCGAGTTGGGCCCGGGCCGGACCGGTGCGCGTCTGGCGGGCTGTGAGCTGTTCGACTTTCGTCGGCGGGAGCGCGACGAAAGAGGGGTGGGCGGGGGTGGGGGGCTTGCCTAGGGTCGGTGCCGTGGATGTGACTTCGAAGGCGCGGGCCGGCTGGGAGTGGCTGAAGGGGCCGGAGCCGTGGACCCGGCGGGCGCTGGCCGGGGACCTGGTGGCGGCGGCCGTGCTCGTGCTGGTCGGGATCGGGATCGAGGAGCTCGACAACGGGGGCTGGCTGCGGAAGACGGCCAGTGCCGTGACCGTGGTGGCGCTGGTGCTGCTGCGACGGCGGATGCCCGCCGGGACGCTGGTGGCCGGGTCGGCGCTCAGTGCGGTGCTGCCCGGGTCGCTGCTGGTGACGCTGATGCTGGGCTGGTCGGCGGGGCGGCGGATCGTGGGGGCCGGGCGGGCCGTCGTTGTGTTCTCGCTCGCGTTCCTGCTGTACGTCGGAGTGTCGGTGGCCGTGGAGTGGTCGCAGCAGCGGCCGCTGCTGCTGATCGTGTTCACCACGCTGATGTATCTGGCGACGGTGCTCACCCCTGGCCTGGCCGGCCGGTACTGGTCCCAGCGGCGGACGCTGCTGCACGCGCTCCAGGAGCGCAACGCCCAGCTGCTGCGGGAGCGGGCGATGGTGGCGGGGCAGGCGCGGCTGCGGGAGCGGCAGCGGATCGCCCAGGACATGCACGACAGCCTGGGGCACCAGCTGGCGCTGATCTCGGTGCACACGGGGGCGCTGGAGGTCGATCCGGCGCTGACGGAGCGTCAGCGGGAAGCGGTGGGGGTGCTTCGGCAGGCGTCGGTGGGGGCGATGCACGAGCTGCGCGAGGTCGTGGGCATCCTCCGGGACGGGGTGGAGGCTCCGGCCGGGGAGGACGAGCAGGTCGGGCGCGGGGTGGCCGGCATCGAGGGGGTGGTGGCGGCCGCGCGGGCGGCGGGCACCCCGGTGGCCCTGCGGACGCTGGGCACACCGCGGCCGCTGGCCCCGGCCTGCGACCACGCCGCGTACCGGATCGTGCAGGAGGCGCTGACGAACGCGTACAAGCACGCTCCGGGGGCGGCGATCTCGGTGGAGCTGCGTTACGAGGACGACTCGCTGGTCGTGGAGATCGCCAACGGTCCGGCGGCGGGCCCGGGCGCGGGTGAGGTGGTGTCCGGCGGTCAGGGGCTGACCGGGCTGCGGGAGCGGGCCCGGCTGGTCGGCGGGATGGTGCACGCGGGGGCCGTGGAGGGCGGCGGGTTCCGGGTGGCGGGCGTGCTGCCGTACGGGGCGGAGCCGGCCGGGGTGCAGGCGGCTGCGGCCCAGGCGGGGGTCGCGGACGACTTCGGGCAGCAGCAGCTGCCGCCGGGGGCGCCGTCGATGGACTGGGCGGCCGTGAACCGGGAGCTGGCGGGCGGCAGGCGCAGCCGGGCCGGCGGTCTCGCGATGGGCTGTGGGATCGCGTTCGCGGCGGTGGTGCTGCTGGTGATCGTGCTGGGAGCGGGGGTGGCCCTGCTGGTGTCCTCGGTGAGCAAGGGGATGATCGACCGCTCCGAGTACGACTCGATCGATGTGGGCACCTCGGAGCAGGAGGTGCGGGACCGGCTGCCGAGCGGGGAGAGCGTGTTCGCGCAGGGGCTGGACCGGGGCGGGCCGCCCAGGCCGGAGGGCGCGAGCTGCCTGGTGCTGATGTCCACCGAGACGGGTGACAGCCTGGAGGACGAGCCGGTGTTCCGGTTCTGCTTCAAGGACGGCAAGCTCGTCGACAAGCAGGCGTACGAGGTCAGGCGGTAGGAGTGGGTGCAGGCGTGACGGGTCGCGCGGTACGGGTGGTGATCGCCGACGACGAGCCGCTGATCCGCGCCGGGATCAGGATGATCCTGACCTCGGATCCGGAGATCGAGGTGGTCGCGGAAGCGTCCAACGGGCGCGAGGCGGTGGAGCTGGCGCGGTCGTTCGTGCCGGACGTGGTGCTGCTGGACATCCAGATGCCGGTGCTGGACGGGCTGACGGCACTGGGGGAGCTGCGGCGGGCCGTGCCGTCGGTGCGGGCGCTGATCCTGACCACCTTCGGGGAGAAGGAGAACGTCCTGCGGGCGCTCGGTCAGGGCGGTGCCGGGTTCCTGCTGAAGGATTCCGCGCCGGCCGAGCTGATCGGGGCGGTGCGGGCGGCCGCGGCGGGTGATGCGTACCTGTCTCCGGCGGCGACCCGGCACGTGGTCGACCAGCTGGCTTCGGGGAAGGCGGCGGCGCGCGGCGAGGAGGCGCGGCGGCGGGTGGCGGAGCTGAGCGAGCGGGAGCGCGGGGTGCTGGCGCTGCTCGGGGAGGGGCTGTCGAACGCGGACGCGGGCCGGCGGCTGCACATGAGCGAGGCGACGGTGAAGACCTACGTGAGCCGGATCCTGGCGAAGCTGGAGTGCGACAACCGGGTGCAGGCTGCGCTGTTGGCGCGGGACGCCGGGCTGTAGGGCTGCTCCGGCGTCCCGCGCCGCACGTGTCGGGCTGTGTCCCGTCGGCTCAGCCGGTGGGGAAGTCGTCGGCGGTGCGGATGCGGTCACGGATCCAGACGCCGGCCGGCTTCAGGGAACCCGTACCGGTCCAGGGGCCGTTGTTGTTGCAGGTGCCGGTCTTGAAGACGGCGCCGGAGCGGTGGTCGTCGGAGAAGTTCCAGTTGACCCAGCTGATCTTCTTGGCGGCCATCAGGTCGAGGTACTTCTGCGACTGGGCGAAGTCGTCGGCGCCCTCACCGGCGTAGTCCTGGGTGCCGAACTCGGTGACGAACACCGGGATGCGGTCGGCGGCGCGGGAGAGGGCGTCCAGGTACTCCGCCCGGTGCGAGGCGGCGTAGAAGTGGAACGTGTACATGATGTTGGTGGCGTTGACCGGGTCGGTGACCACCTCGGTCTCGTTCGCTCCGTCGGAGACGCCGAGGGAGGACCAGGCGCGGGTGCCGACCAGGACGGGAGCGTCGGAGTCGATGGTCCGGATGACCGGGATGATCTGCTCCGCGTAGCTCTTGATCCGGGACCAGGCCACGCCGTTGGGCTCGTTGGCGATCTCGTAGAGGATGTTGCTCTTGCCCTTGTGGCGGTTGGCGATGGCCGTGAAGAAGGTCTTGGCGCGGGCCAGGTTGTAGTGGGGGTCGCCCGGGTCGAGCATGTGCCAGTCGACGATCACGTACATGCCGCGGGCGGTGGCCTGCTCGATGAGCGAGTGGGCGAGGTCGGTGAACTTCTGGGGGTCGGTCTCGTACCCGTCCTCCTGGACGTAGGTGGAGACGCGCAGGACGTCGGCGTTCCAGTCCTTGGCGAGGGCGTCGAGTGAACCGCCGGTGAGGCACTGGGCGTACCACTGGGTGCCGTGCGTGCTCATGCCGCGCAGCTGGACGGGTTTGCCGTACCGGTTGCAGAGCTTGGTGCCGCAGACGGTGAGTTGGCCGTTGACGGCGGCCGGGGTGGTGCCCGTCGGGGGCGGGGTGGTGCCCGTTTCGACGGAGAGGTGGTCGACGTTCGGGCCGCCGGTCGCGGTGGTGGCGGTGGCGCGGATGGTGTTGGCGCCGGCCCTGAGGGTGGCGGTGAGGCCGGTGGTGGACCAGGAGGTCCAGGCGCCGGTGGTGTTGAACGCCTTGTTCGCGGCGGCGGGGGCGCCGTTGACGGTGACGGTCATGGGGCGGTTGGCCGTGCTGCCGTTGGCGTAGCGCAGGTTGAGGGTGGCGGTGCCGGCCTGGGCCGCGTTGACCGTCCACTCGACTTAACCGCCGGTGGTGTTGTCGTAGTTGACGAAGCCGCTGCCGGTGTAGCCGGTGTGGTTGGACTCGGCGAGGCCCTGGGAGATGGTGGCGTTCTCGGCCTCGTGGGTGGTGGCTGCGGCGGTGGCTGTGGCTGTGGCTGCGGTGGTGGTCTGCGGGGCGGGGGCGGGTGCCGGGGTGGGGGTGACGGCGCCGGCGCCGGGGGTGAGCGTGAGGGTGAGGGTGGTGGTGAGACCGGCGATCAGGGCGGTGGTGGCCAGGACCGTGCGTGCGCGTATGCGGGCACTCATGAGGGGTCTCCTGTGGGGGAGTTGGGTTAGGAAAGTTTCCTAACTGTCATGGGATATCAGTGACTTCCGCGGCCCTGCAAGGGTCTGTACGGTCATCCGCGAACGGGTACGTGATCGAATCGGGGGCGCGGGGATGGCGACGGCAGCGGAAGCGGACGCGGTGGCGATGGCGGCGGTGGCGAGGGTGTCGGCGGCGGAGCGGATTCCGGCGGTCGCGGGCTTCGCCGCGCGCGGCGCGGCGGCCGGCTCGCCGAAGGACGCGGGCAAGGCCCTGCGCGACCGGGTGCCGCGCGCCGCGCACGCCCGGCTCGAGCCCGCGGCGGACCGCCCGGACGCGGTGCGGGCCGTGGAGGAGTCCAACCACGGGCGGGTACCGGAGCTGGCCCCGATAAGGGTCGGGCGGATGGCGGCGAACCCGTTCGCGTTCCTGCGCGGCGCGGCCGGCCTGATGGCGCACGACCTGGCGGGCACGCCGGTGACCGGGGTGGGCGCCCAGCTGTGCGGGGACGCGCACGCCGCGAACTTCGGCCTGTACGGGGATGCCCGGGGCCGCCTGGTCATGGACCTCAACGACTTCGACGAGACCGTGTTCGGGCCGTGGGAGTGGGACGTCAAGCGGCTGGCGACCTCGCTGGTGCTGGCCGGCCGGGTCGCGGGCGCCGACGAGGACACCTGCCGGGCCGCGGCGCTGGACTCGGTCGGCGCGTACCGGCGGACCATGCGGCTGCTGGCCCGGCTGCCCGCCCTGGACGCGTGGAACGCGATCGCCGACGAGGAGCTGGTCTCGCACACCGACGCCCGGGATCTGCTGGGCACGCTGTCCCGGGTCTCGGAGAAGGCCCGCAACAACACGAGCGCGCGGTTCGCGGCGAGGTCGACGGTGGTGGTGGAGGAGGACGGCGGGCCCGACGGCGGAGCCGCGGGGCGACGTTTCGTGGATGCGCTGCCGGTTCTGCGGCGGGTCGGCGACGCGGAGGCGGCGGCGGTCGCGGCCTCGCTCGGCGAGTACCTGGGCACCGTGCAGAGCGACCGGCTGCCGCTGCTGGCCCGGTACGCCATCCACGACGTGGCCTTCCGGGTGGTCGGTACGGGCAGCGTGGGCACCCGCTCGTACGTGGTCCTGCTGCTGGACCACCGGGGCGAGCCGCTGGTGCTTCAGGTGAAGGAGGCGCGCCCGTCGGTGCTGCTGCCGCACCTGCCGGCGGGCTTCGACCGGGCCCCGGCGGAGCACGAGGGCCGGCGGGTGGTGGCGGGGCAGAAGCGGATGCAGGTGGTGTCGGACATCCTGCTGGGCTGGACCACGGTCGAGGGCCGGCCGTTCCAGGTGCGGCAGTTCCGCAACCGCAAGGGCAGCGTGGATCCGGCGGCGCTGGCCCCGGACCAGTTCGACGACTACGGGCGGATGACGGGCGCACTGCTGGCCCGGGCGCACGCGCACAGCGCCGACCCGCGGCTGCTGGCCGGGTACTGCGGCAAGAACGAGGAGCTCGACGAGGCGGTGGCCGCGTTCGCGGTGGCCTACGCGGACCGGACGGAGGCGGACCACGCGGACCTGGTGGCCGCGGTGCGGTCGGGGCGGATCGCCGCCGAGGAGGGGGTCTGAGAAGAAGGCCCGGGCCGGGGGCCGGGCCGGGCCGGCTTGGTGGGGGGGCTGGTCGGGGGCCGGTTTGGGCCGCTGGGCTTGATCTGGCCGGGCGTGGTCCGGTTGGGCCGGGCCGGGCCGGGTGTGGGGCGGGCCGGCCGGGCGTGCCGGGCGTGCCCCGCATGATCGGCGGGGCACCCTCTAGGCTGGCCGGGTGAGCGAGCAGACTGTCCCTGAGGGCGAGGCGGGCGCGGAGCGCCCCGAGGCGCGGCTGGAGAGGGCCGTGCGCGCGGCCGAGCAGGCGCTGATCGAGTTCGAGATCGCGGTGGAGACCTTCCGGGTGGAGGTCGAGAACTTCTCCCGGCTGCACCACCAGAAGCTCGGCCCGATGTACACCCGCCTCGACGAGCTGGACGCGCTGATCGCAGAGGCGCGGGCGGACCGGTCCGGTGACGCGGAGGACCTGCGCCGGGCCCGGGAGGCGCGGGCCCTGGTGATGCCGATGCCCGGGGTGGACGAGCTGTTCCACGGCTGGATCGGCTCGGACGGGATCGCCGACGACGCGGCGGCCATGCTCACCGATCAGCCGGTCAAGCCGCCGGAGCGGGTCCGGCCGTCGGAAGAGGCGCGTCGGCTGTACCGCGAGCTGGTGCGGCAGGCGCACCCCGACCTCGCCCAGGACGAGGCGGAGCGCGAGCGCCGGGACGCGTTCCTGGTCAGGGTGAACGCCGCGTACGCGCGGGGCGAGGAGGGCCTGCTGCGCGAGCTGGCCGAGGAGTGGGCGGCCGGCCCGGTGCCGGAGGCGGCCGGTCCGAGCGAGAGCGAGGAGCTCTACGCCCGGCTGGAGTGGCTGGACCGGCGCAAGGAGATGCTCACGCTGGTGGCCCGGGAGCTGGAGGACAGCGCGATCGGGGCGATGCTGCGGATGGCCCCCGACGACCCGGACCGGCTGCTGGAGGAGATCGCCGAGCAGCTGCTGGCGCAGGTCTCCGAGCGCGAGGCGGAACTGGCGGACCTGACCGCCGCGGGGTGATCGCCGCGGGGTGATCGCCGCGGGTGATCCGGCGAACGGTGATCCGGTGCATGGCCGGCAGGGGTGGTCCGGCGGTCGGTCGGGGTACCGTGGCGTAGCGGTCGTGAAGGCTGCGCACCTGCTACGAGAGAAGGCGACACCGCATGAACTTCGGCCCGGTCCCCACGGTGGGTGTCGACGCGCTGGCCGCGGACAGCTTCATCCTCGACGTCCGGGAGGACGATGAGTGGACCGCGGGGCACGCCGAGGGCGCGCTGCACATTCCCATGAGCGAGTTCGTGGCCCGCTTCGGTGAGCTGACCGAGGCGGCAGAGGACGGCCGCCGGGTGCACGTGATGTGCCGGGTCGGCGGGCGTTCCGCGCAGGTCACCCAGTACCTGGTGCAGCAGGGCGTGGACGCGGTGAACGTGGACGGCGGCATGCAGGTGTGGGAGGCCACGGGCCGCCCGGTCGTCACCAACGAAGGCGCGCCGGGCACCGTCGTCTGAGCCTGCTCGGGCTCCGGCTCAGCCGAGGGGGTGGGCGGCCAGCAGGTCGCCGAGGGCCTCCTCGTGCGCGGCGGCCGGGCCCAGGGCGAGCTCCAGCTGCTTGGCCCAGGCGTGGTAGCGGTGCAGCACGTAGTCGGTGTCGGCACCGAAGCCGCCGTGCAGGTGCTGGGCGGTCTGGACGACCCGCCGTACGCCCTCCGCCGCCCAGATCTTGGCCACGGCCACATCGCCGGCGCTGGGCAGCGGCCCGCCCGCCCCGCCCGTTTCCGCGTCCAGCCGCCAGGCGGCCTGCCAGAGGGTGACCTCCATCGCGCGCAGGTCGATGTACCGGTCGGCGGCCTGGACGGCGACGGCCTGGAAAGTGGCCACCGGGAAGCCGAACTGTTCCCGCTTGCCGGTGTACTCGGCGGTCATGCCGAGCACGGCTTCGCCGAGGCCGAGGGCCAGCGCACAGGTGCCGGTGGCCAGCAGCTGGCGCAGCCGCTCCCAGGCGCCGGGCGTCTCGATCACGTGTCCGGCCGGGGCTCGTACGCCGTCGAGGGTGAGCTCGGCGAACCGCTCGCCGCTCGTGGAGTACTGGTCGGCCAGGGCCAGGCCGTCCGCGGTGCGCGGTACCAGTGCCAGCACCGCCTCCCCCTCCCCGGTGTGGGCGGGTACGGCGATCCAGTCCGCGCTGTGCGCCCACGGAACGGCGGTCTGCACGCCCTCCAACACCCAGCCGGAGCCGTCCCGGACGGCAGTGACGGCGAGTTCGGCCGGGTCGTGGCCGGTGCGGCCGTTCGCGGCGACGGTCAGGACGAGCTCGCCGCGGCCGGCGGCGGGCAGCAGAGCGGCGGCCAGTTCCGGGGAGCCGTGCGCCTGCACGGCCATGGCGGTGGCACAGTGCTCCAGCAGCGGCACCCGGGCCAGCACCTTCGCGGACTCGCGGAGCACCAGGCAGAGCGCGATGGCGTCCAGACCGGCGCCGCCGTGCTCCTCGGCGAGGACCAGGCCGGTCAGGTCGGAGCCGGCCAGCCTGGCCCACAGCGGGCGGTCGAACTCCTCGGCCACCGCTCCCGGGGTGAGCGCCGGGCTGGGCACGCTGTCGGGGGCGACGTCCGCGAAGACCGCCTTCGCCGCCTCGACGGCCGCCTGCTGCTCCTCGGTGAAGGTGAAGTCCACTGCCTGTCCTCCCACTGGGACCCTGCTCCGACCCTGCTCCGGCCTGACGGTGCGTCAAGATAGAACAGGTTCTGGAAATTTGACAGGGGTGGGGGCCGGGCTCACCGGTCGAAGTCGATTTCCACCTCTTCCGTTACCGGATGCGACTGGCAGGCCAGCACGAACCCGGCCTCCGTCTCGTCGGACTCCAGCGCGAAGTTCCGGTCCATGCTCACCTCGCCGCGGACCAGGAAGGCCCGGCAGGTGCCGCACACCCCGCCCTTGCACGCGTACGGCGCGTCCGCGCGGTTGCGCAGCACCGCCTCCAGCAGGGACTCGCCGTCCTGCACCGGCCAGGTGCCGGACCGGCCGTCGAGGCGGGCGGTGACCCGGCTGTGGGAGGAGGAGACGGTCCGGACGGCGGGGGCCGGTGCCGGAGCTTCGTCCACATGGAAGATTTCCTCGTGGATCCGCTTCCGTACGACGCCCAAGGCACGCAGCGCCCGCTCGGCGCCCTGCACCAGGCCGAACGGTCCGCACAGGAACCAGCCCGCCACCGACTCGACCGGCAGCAGCGCGGGCAGCAGGGCGGTCAGCCGCTCCTCGTCGAGCCGGCCGGACGGCAGCCCGGCCTCCTGCTCCTCCCGGGACAGCACGGTGACCAGCTGGAACCGGTCGGGGTAGCGGTCCTTGAGGTCGGCCACCTCCTCCAGGAACATCGTCGAGGCGGCCGAGCGGTCGCTGCGGATCAGGCAGAACCGGGCATCGGGCCGGGCGGCCAGCAGGGTGGCCGCGATCGACAGCAGCGGGGTGATGCCGCTGCCGCCGACCACCGCCGCATAGTGGGCGGCCTCCGGGGCGGCGGCCGGGTCCAGCACGAAGCGGCCGGCCGGGACCATCACGTCGAGCACGTCCCCGGCGGCGATCTCCTTGTGGGCGAAGGTGGAGAACTCGCCGCCCTCCACCAGCCGCACTCCGACCCGCAGTTCCCGCGGCGCGGGCGCGCCGGAGGCCGGCGCGGGCGAGCAGATCGAATAGGTGCGGCGCACTTCCCCGCCGTCGGCCGACCGCCGGCGCAGCGCCAGGTGCTGGCCGGCGGCATGCCGGTACTCCTCGCGGAGCTCCTCGGGGATGCTCAGGGTCAGCGCCACGGAGTCGTCGGTGAGCCGGTCGACCGCAGCCACCGTCAGCGGGTGGAAGGCGCCGTGGCGTGGTGCAGCCATCTACAGCTCCTTGAAGTGGTCGAAGGGTTCGCGGCAGGACACGCAGCGCCGCAGTGCCTTGCAGGCGGTGGAGGAGAACCGGCTGAGCAGCTCGGTGTCGGTGGATCCGCAGTTCGGGCAGCGCACCGACAGGGTGAGCGGCACGGGGCCGTCCGCCGTGTGCGGCCGGGGCGGCGCTATGCCGAACTCGGCGAGCTTGCGGCGGCCTTCGGCGCTGATGTCGTCGGTGGACCAGGCGGGTGCCAGCACCGTGCGCACCGACACATCGGCCATGCCGTGGTCGTGCAGGACCCGCTCGATGTCGGCGGACATGGCCTCGATGGCCGGGCAGCCGGTGTAGGTGGGGGTGAGGGTGACCTCCACCCCGCCGTCCTCCCGGATCCGGACCCCGCGCATCACGCCGAGCTCGGCCAGGGTGAGCACCGGCAGCTCGGGGTCGGGCACGGACCCGGCCAGGGTGGCCAGCTCCTCCTCCAGGCGAGTGGTGGTCACCATGACGCCCCCGGGTGGCTGCGGTGCAGGTGCTGCATCTCGGCGAGCATCCGCCCGAAGGGCTCCGTGTGCAGGCCCTGCCGGCCGGCACCGGCCGCCCAGGCTCCGGTGCGGGCGCCCTGGGGGAGGCTGAGCGTCGCCCGCTCCAGCACCTCGCCGACGGCCGCGAGCCAGGCCGTCTCGAGGCCGGCCCAGTCCACGTCCAGGCCTTCGACGGGCTGGAACATCTCGCCGGTGAACTTCCACAGCCCGTCCAGCGCGGCCTGGATCCGGTCGTGGCTCTCTTGGGTGCCGTCGCCGAGCCGCAGGGTCCACTGGGTGGCGTGGTCGCGGTGGTATTCGGTCTCCTTGACCGCCTTCGCGGCGAGCGGGGCGAACTCCCCGGTCCCGGCGGCCAGCTCCCCGTACAGCAGGTGCTGGTAGACGGAGAAGTACAGCTGGCGGGCGATGGTGTGGGCGAAGTCGCCGTTGGGCTGCTCGACCAGCTGGAGGTTGCGGAAGGCCCGCTCCTCGCGGAGGAAGGCCAGCTCGTCCTCGTCCCCGGCCATGGAGAGCAGGACGCGGGCCTGGCCGAGCAGGTCGAGGGCGATGTTCGCGAGGGCGACCTCCTCCTCCAGCACCGGGGCGTGGCCGGCCCACTCGCCGAGGCGGTGGGAGAGGATCAGCGCGTCGTCGCCGAGGGCGAGCGCGGCCGTCGTGGGCACGGTGGCGGTCACAGGTGCCGCACCCCCTCCGGGATCTCGTAGAACGTGGGGTGCCGGTAGGGCTTGTCGGCGGACGGGGCGAAGAAGGGGTCCCGCTCGTCGGGCGAGGAGGCGGTGATCTCCGTCGAGGGCACCACCCAGATGGAGACGCCCTCGTTGCGCCGGGTGTACAGGTCGCGGGCGTTGCGCAGGGCCATTTCGGCGTCGGGAGCGTGCAGGCTTCCCGCATGCGTGTGCGAGAGACCGCGCCGCGACCGGACGAACACCTCCCACAGCGGCCAGTTCTGCGTCATGCCCGTGCCTCCTCGTGCTTGCCGGTGTGCTTCGCCGCATACGCCGCGGCCGCGTCCCGCACCCAGGCGCCCTCTTCGTGCGCCCGCCGCCGCTGGCCTATCCGCTGCTCGTTGCAGGGGCCGTTGCCCTTCAGGACGTCCCAGAACTCGGTCCAGTCGATGGCACCGAAGTCGTAGTGCCCGCGCTCCTCGTTCCACCGGAGGTCCGGGTCGGGGAGGGTCAGGCCGAGGCTCTCGGCCTGCGGGACGGCGATGTCCACGAACCGCTGGCGCAGTTCGTCGTTGGAGTGCCGCTTGATGCGCCAGGCCATGGACTGGGCCGAATGCGCCGACTCGTCGTCGGGCGGGCCGAACATCATCAGCGATGGCCACCACCAGCGGTCCACGGCGTCCTGCGCCATCGCGTGCTGCGCCTCGGTGCCCTGGGAGAGGGCGAGGAGGAGCTCGTACCCCTGGCGCTGGTGGAAGGACTCCTCCTTGCAGATCCGGACCATCGCGCGGGCGTACGGACCGTAGGAGCAGCGGCACAGCGGGACCTGGTTGGTGATCGCCGCGCCGTCCACCAGCCAGCCGATGGCGCCGACATCGGCCCAGGTCAGCGTGGGGTAGTTGAAGATCGATGAGTACTTCTGGCGGCCGGCGTGCAACTTGTCGAGAAGCTCGTCGCGGCCGGTGCCGAGGGTTTCCGCGGCGCTGTAGAGGTACAGGCCGTGGCCCGCCTCGTCCTGGACCTTGGCCATCAGGATGGCCTTCCGGCGCAGCGAGGGCGCACGGGTGATCCAGTTGGCCTCGGGCTGCATGCCGATGATCTCGGAGTGCGCGTGCTGGGCCATCTGTCGGACGAGTGAGGCGCGGTACTCCTCGGGCATCCAGTCCCGGGGCTCCACGCGCTCGTCGGCCGCCACCGCGGCCTCGAAAGCCGCCGCGAGGTCCCTGTCCTGCCCCGTTTCCGGGGTCACTGCCACCATCCCGGCCCCCTTGCCGATGACGTGCCGATGGGCTTGCTGCCGGACCGCCGTGGCCGGTCTCCCGACCGACCGATCGTTCGGTCCATGCTCTTCAATGGTGAGACGGCGGCCCGTAGGGTGTCAACCTCTGTGGACTACTCGCTGTGGACGGCCGAGGATCGGGGCGGGATGGATTCGAACCGGAACCGGGGGAGCGGGGGCATAGCGGCACTGCCCACGCCGTACCGGATCGTCGCCGCCCTCGCACTCGGCGCCGTCGCCGTGGCCGGCTGTCTCCACCTCGCCCTGGTCTTCCTGCACGTCGCCCCGGCCAACACGGTCGGCAAGCGGCACGCGGACGCGGTCGACGAGTGGATCTACCCCGAGTTCGAGCAGAACTGGAAGCTGTTCGCCCCCAATCCGCTGCAGCAGAACATCGCCGTCGAGGTCCGCGCGCAGGTGCGCACGGCAGCCGGAGAGCGGATCACCACCGGCTGGCGGGACCTGTCGGCGGAGGACGGCGAGGCCATCCGCGGCAACCCCTTCCCCAGCCATGTGCAGCAGAACGAGCTCCGGCGCGCCTGGGACTTCTTCACCGGTTCGCACGACGAGGAGAACCGGCCCACCGGCGAGCGGGGCGAGCTCTCCGAGACCTACCTGCAGCGGATCGCCCTGCGCCGGGTGGAGCCGCGCTTTCCCGGCGGCCGGGTGCTGAAGGTGCAGCTGCGCTCGGCGACCAAGGCGGTCGAGGCGCCGAAGTGGAGCGGTGAGACCACCGACAAGGAGACCTACTACCGGGAGCTCCCGTGGTGGACCGTCTGAGCCGGCCGGCCGACCCGGCGGACCCGCCTGCGGCCGCCGGCGCGGGTCCGGCTCCAGACGCGGGTCCGGCCCCAGGCGCGGGTCCGGTCCCCGGCTCGGGTCCGGCCCCAGGCCCGGCCGGCCGGGCGCGGGCCGTCGTGCGGCGGGGCCTGGCCAAGGCCACCGGGCAGTCGCTCGGCCCGTACCAGAGCGCCGTCGTCCGGATCGGCTTCGCCGCGACCTGGCTGCTCTTCCTGCTGCGGGAGTTCCCGCACCGGCGCGAGCTGTACGGGCCGGACAGCCCGTGGGGCTTCGACCTGGCCGAGCGGCTGGTCGGCTCCAACCACGCGTTCACCGTGCTGCTGTGGTCCGACTCGGCGGTCTGGTTCGAGACCGTCTACGCGCTGGCGGTGCTGTCCGCCGTGCTCATGCTGCTCGGCTGGCACACCCGGGCCTCCTCCGTGCTGTTCATGGCCGGGGTGCTGTCGCTGCAGAACCGCAGCGTGTTCATGGGCGACGGCGGCGACAACGTGATCCACCTGATGGCGATCTACCTGGTGCTGACCCGGTGCGCCCAGGTGTGGTCGCTGGACGCCCGCCGGGCGGCCCGGGCCGGCCCCGCCCGCGGCAAGGCCGGGCCGCTGCTGTGGGGCGCGCTCGGCCTGTTCCTGGCGTACGCGGCGGTCACCGACCGGCTCGGGACGCTCTGGCTGGCGGTCTTCCTGTGGCTGTGGATCGTCCAGGGCATCTGGTGGGCGGTGGAGCGGTACGAGCCGGACAGCGACGGCCGGGCGCTGCTGGACGTGCTGGCCAACCTGGTGCACAACGCCGGCCTGCTGGTGATCATGGCGGAGGTCTGCCTGATCTACGCGACGGCCGGCTGGTACAAGATCCAGGGCTCGCGCTGGCAGGACGGGACGGCGCTGTACTACCCGCTGGGGCTGGACTACTTCACGCCGTGGCCCGGCCTTTCCGGGCTGGTGGCGGGGAGCGGGACGCTGGTGATGCTGCTGTCCTACGGGACGGTGGTGATCCAGGTGGCGTTTCCGTTCACCCTGTTCAACCGGCGGATCAAGAACCTGCTGCTGGCCGTGATGATGCTGGAGCATGCGGGGATCGCGGTCCTGCTCGGGCTGCCGTTCTTCTCGCTGGCGATGATCGCCGCCGATGCGGTGTTCCTGCCGACGGCCTTCCTGGTGTGGATGGGGGTACGGGTGGGGGCCCTGCGGGCCCTGTTGCCGCGCGGGGGCCCCCGCCCCGAAGCCCGCGCATCCAATGCCGGCGGGCCCGGGATCGCTCCGCAGGCAGGCCGCGTGGCGGGTGGGGCGGGCGGAGCCTCGTAGGCTCGGGCGCATGAGTGAGTACGGCGTTCACGAAGAGACGGCGCGACGCTGGCGTGCGGTCGGCGAGCAGGCCGGCATGGTGTTGCTCGACGGGTTTCACGCGCTCAAGCACGCACTGCGCTTCGGGGCGGACGTGCGCATGGTGGTCGCCGAGGATCCGGACGGGGTGCTGAAGCTGGCCGAGGAGCTGGCGCCCGACGTGCGGGAGGCCGTGGCCGGGCTCGTACGGCAGGCGCCGCTCGCGGGGCTCGTGGCCCGGGTCCACCCCACCCGGGTGGCGGCCCTGGCCGTGCGGCCGGACCCGGCTGCCGGGCGGGCGGCCCTGGAGCGGCTGCCGCGCAGCGCGCCCGTCGTCCTCCTCGACAACCCCCGCAACCTCGGCAACGTCGGTGCCGTGGTCCGGCTCGCCGCAGGCTTCGGCGCCACCGGGGTCGTCACCCGCGGCGACCTCGACCCCTGGCACCCGAATGTGGTGCGGGCCGGTGCCGGGCTGCACTACGCCACCACCGTCGACCGGGTCACCCTCGACACCCTGCCGCCCGGCCCGCTCTACGCCCTGGACCCGGAGGGCGAGGACATCCGCGCCCTCACCCTCCCGGACGATGCCGTGCTGGCCTTCGGCTCCGAGCGGCAGGGCCTATCGGCGGAGCTGCGTGACCGGGCCGACCAGCTGGTCTCCCTGCCCATGCGTCCGCAGGTCTCCAGCTACAACCTCGCCACCAGCGTGGCCATGACCCTCTTCCACTGGGGCGGACCGCCCGCGCAGTAGCGAGAACGCCACGCCGAGGGCACCCGCAACCAGGACCGCGGCGGCCGCGCCCAGCGTGGCCCCGTCCGGGTGGATCAGCGGCTGGCCGCGCAGGGCCTGCCAGGTGAGCAGGGCGAGCACCCCCGCGTACGTCCCGCCGGCCACGAAGACCAGCCGCACCCGCACCCGCTCGTCGTGCAGCCGGGCGAAGCGCGGGGCGAGGGCGGTCAGGACGAGCAGGAGCAGCGGGAGCAGCTGCAGGGCGTGCATGCCGAAGAAGTGCGGGATGCGCAGGTCACCGCCGGTGGTGGACCAGCCGGTGAGGAACATTCCCGGGCCGCCGTCGGGCACGCCCACGCTGTGCCCGCCGGTTTCCGCGGGCTCGTGGTCGGCGGCCATGAGCCGCTCCTGCTCGGTGGTGGGCAGGGTCATCAGGACGGCGAGTCCGGCGCCGATCAGCGCGAGGACCGTGGAGATCCGGATGGACCAGAGGGCGGCCCGGTCGGCGGCCTTGGCGCGCCAGAGCAGGACGGCGATGACCAGCGTGCCCAGCCACAGCACGACCACGGTGTTCCCCATGGCGCTGTAGACCGTGGCGTCGAAGGACGTGGCGCTGTTGAAGTGGCTGCGCACCCCGCGGACCACCTGCAGCGTGATCAGCAGCATCTCCAGGGTGCTCGCGGCGACCACCACCGTGCCGGCCCACCAGGCGGTCCGGCGCAGCCGCGGCCGGGCTTCGTCCAGCAGCGAGATCATCCAGGCCAGGCTGAGGGTGTAGCCGATGAACGAGACGGCGAACTTGAAGGGCTTGGCCCAGATCGGGGCGCCCGTCAGCACCCGGTCGTCGACCAGCAGCCCGACGGCGGAGCCGACGGCCCATACGCCCATGAGCATGGCGAACACCACCAGCGGGCGGTGCCAGGTACGCCAGGAAGACATCGACATTCATACCCCCGTAATGAATGGATAGCGGCGCTCTCCGCTATCTGATAGTGCCACTATCTATGATGGGGGTGGACAGGGCAAGCGGACAAAGGATGAACGCACGTGCGCATCGGAGAGCTGAGCCGACGGACCGGGGTTCCGGTACCGACGATCAAGTACTACGTCCGGGAAGGGCTGCTCCCGCCGGGCGAGCTGACCAGCCCCAACCAGGCCAGCTATGGAGAGGCGCACGAGCGCCGGCTGCGGCTGGTCCGCGCACTGCTGGAGGTCGGGGGACTGTCGGTGGCGGCCATCGGCGAGGTGCTCGCGGCGATCGACGACAAGGAGCGGCCGGTGCACAAGGTGCTGGGCGCGGCCGCCCACCGCCTGGTGCCCGAATACGGCGACGGCGGCGGGGAGGACAGCGCCGGTGCGGTGGACGCGGAGAAGGTGCTGGCGCGGGAGAGGGTGGAGCGGCTGATCGAGGCGCGCGGCTGGCGCATCGCACCCGGCAGCAAGGCGGTGGAGGCGCTGGTGTCCGCGCTCGCCTCGCTGGCGCGGGTGGGGCACGGCGGCTTCGTCGACCTGCTCGACGACTACGCGGCGGCAGCCGAGCGGGTGGCCCGCGCGGACCTGGACTACACCGCCCGCCGGGTGGCCCGCGAGGACCTCGTGGAGGCGGTGGTCGTCGGTACGGTGCTGGGCGACGCGGTCTTCGCCGCCCTGCGCAGGATGGCCCAGGTGGACGCCTCTGCCCGCACCTTCGTGCAGGAGGAGGCGTCCGGGCCCGGGCCGTCCTGACCGGCCGGCGCGGGCCCGGCGGCCGTTGTCAGGCCGGGGCCCGGCGGCCGGTGTCAGGCCGGGGGCCCCGGTGTCGGGGCCCGGCGGCCGTTGTCAGGCCGGAGGACCGGTTCAGGCCTGGCGGCGGACCTCCACCACGCGGAACCGGTTCGCGACGAAGGCGCCGTCGCACAGGGCCGCATTGGCCGCCGGGTTGCCGCCGGAGCCGTGGAAGTCGGAGAAGGCGGCGGTCTGGTTCACATACACCCCGCCGGTCAGGTTCAGCGAGAGCTGCGCGGACTCCTCCAGGCAGACCTCCTCGAGCGCCCGCTCGGTGTCCGCCGAGGTGGTGTACGCGCCGACGGTCATCGCGCCCTTCTCACGGACCGTGCGCCGCAGCAGGTCGAGCGCGTCGGCGGTGGAGTCGACGGCCACCGCGAAGGAGACGGGGCCGAAGCACTCCGACAGGTAGGGGGCCGAGTCGTCCGGCTTGGAGCCGTCCAGCTTGACCATCACCGGCGTACGGACCACCGCGTCGGGGAACTCCGGGTTCGCGACCTCGCGCGAGGCCAGGGCCACCTCGCCCAGGCCGGCCGCGGCCTCCAGCCGCGTCTTCACGTCCGGGTTGACCAGCGCGCCCAGCAGGGCGTTGGCCCGGGCGTCGTCGCCCAGCAGCCCCTGCACGGAGGCGGCGAGGTCGGCGACCACCTCGTCGTACGACTTGTGGCCGGCGTCCGTGTCGATGCCCTCGCGGGGGATCAGGAGGTTCTGCGGGGTGGTGCACATCTGGCCGCTGTAGAGGGACAGCGAGAAGGCCAGGTTGGCCAGCATCCCCTTGTAGTTGTCGGTGGAGTCCACGACCACCGTGTTGACGCCGGCCTTCTCCGTGTAGACCTGCGCCTGGCGGGCGTTGGTCTCCAGCCAGTCGCCGAAGGCGGTGGAGCCGGTGTAGTCGATCAGCTTGATCTCCGGGCGGACCGCCAGGGTCTTGGCGATGCCCTCGCCCGGACGCTCGGCGGCCAGCGCGACCAGGTTCGGGTCGAAGCCGGCCTCGGCCAGCACCTCGCGCGCCACCTGCACGGTCAGGGCGAGCGGCAGCACGGCCCGCGGGTGCGGCTTGACCAGCACCGCGTTGCCGGTGGCGAGGGAGGCGAACAGGCCCGGGTAGCCGTTCCAGGTGGGGAAGGTGTTGCAGCCGATGACCAGCGCGATGCCGCGCGGCACGGCGGTGAAGGTCTTGCCCAGGTTCAGCGGGTCCTTCTTGCCCTGCGGCTTCGACCAGTCGGCCGCGCCGGGAACCCGGGTCTGCTCCTCGTACGCGTACGCCACCGCCTCCAGGCCGCGGTCCTGTGCGTGCGGGCCGCCGGCCTGGAACGCCATCATGAAGGCCTGGCCGCTGGTGTGCATGACCGCGTGCGCGAACTCGTGCGTGCGGGCGCCGATCCGGGCCAGGATCTCGATGCAGACCAGGGCGCGGGTCTCCGGCCCGGCGTCCCGCCAGGCCGCCATGCCCGCCTTCATCGCGGGCAGCAGCACGTCCGGGTCGACGTGCGGGTACTCGACGCCCAGCTCCGGGCCGTACGGCGACACCTCGCCGCCGGCCCAGCCGTCCGTACCGGGCTGGCCGAGGTCGAGGCGACTCCCGCGCACCGCCTCGAAGGCGGCCAGGCCGTCGGCCGGCGCGGTCTCGCCGTAGGCCTTGGGGTGCTCGGGGTGCGGGGACCAGTAGGCGCGGCTGCGAATGGCATCGAGCGCCGCGTCGAGCGTCGGTCGGTGCTTGTCGGAGAGCTGAGCGGCGGACAGGTCGGCGGCGGCCATCAAGACCAACTCCTCGTTGAGCCGGGCGTAGCGGAGCAGACTGGAGTTAGAGTAACCGAACGATCGGTCGGGACAAGAGGGCCTGTGTCCTCCTGTGGACAACCCATGCGAGAGGATCGGGGACATGACAGCTATCGAGCGCTCCCGCACCGTGGCGGTCGTCGGGGCGGGGACCATGGGCCAGGGCATCGCCCAGGTCGCTCTTCTCGCAGGTCACCGCGTACTCATCCAGGACGTCGACGAGGAGCGGGCGCGGGCCGGCCGGGACGCCGTGCGGGACCGGGTGGAGCGGATGGCCGCCAAGGGCCGGCTGGACCGCGCCGAGGCCGACACGGCGATCGGCCGGATCGAGGCGGCCCACGGCCTGCCCGAGCTGGCCGACGCGGCCCTGGTGATCGAGGCGGTCGTCGAGGACCCCGACGTGAAGCGCGAGCTCTTCGGCGCCCTCGAAGCAGTGGTCGCGCCGGACACGCTGCTGGCCACCAACACCTCCTCGCTCTCCGTCACCGAGATCGCCGCGGGCCTCGCACACCCGGGCCGCTTCCTCGGCCTGCACTTCTTCAACCCGGCCCCGCTGCTCCCGCTGGTCGAGGTGGTCAGCGGATTCGCCACCGACCCGGCCGCCGCCGAGCGGGCGTACGAGACGATGATCGGCTGGGGGAAGTCCCCGGTCCGCTGTGCCGACACCCCCGGCTTCATCGTGAACCGGATCGCCCGCCCCTTCTACGCCGAGGCCTTCGCGGTGTACGAGGAGCAGGGCGCCGACCCCGCGACTATCGACGCCGTGCTCCGCGAGAGCGGCGGCTTCAAGATGGGCCCCTTCGAGCTCACCGACCTGATCGGCCAGGACGTCAACGAGGCCGTCACCCGCTCCGTGTGGGAGTCCTTCTTCCGCAGCCCCAAGTTCCTGCCCTCGCTCGCCCAGCGCCGGCTGGTCCAGTCCGGCCGGCTCGGCCGCAAGTCGGGGCAGGGCTGGTACCCGTACGGACCGGACGCCAAGGCCCCGGCACCGCACACCGCCGCACCCGAGGACGCCCCGGCCGCCGTGACCGTCGTCGGCGACCTCGGCCCGGCCGCCGGCCTGGTCGAACTCATCGGCGAGGCCGGGATCGAGGTCACCGAGGTCGAGACCGGCGGCCCCTACATCCAGCTCCCCGGCGAGGGCCAGCTGGTGCTCGCCGACGGCAAGACCGCGATCGAGTTCGCCGACGTCGTCTACTTCGACCTCGCCCTCGACTACCGGGGCGCCACCCGGATCGCGCTCTCCGCCTGCGAGGACACCTCCGAGCAGACCCTCGCCGAGGCGATCGGCCTGTTCCAGAAGCTCGGCAAGAAGGTCAGCGTCATCGGCGACGTCCCCGGCATGATCGTCGCCCGGACCGTCGCGATGCTCATCGACCTGACCGCCGACGCGGTAGCCCGCGGAGCGGCCACCGCCGCGGACATCGACACCGCCATGCGGCTCGGCGTCAACTACCCGCTCGGACCCGGTGAATGGCACGACCGGCTCGGCCGCGACTGGGCCTACGACCTGCTGCACCACTTGGACGAGCGGATTCCGGGCGGCCGCTACGCCCCCTCGCTCGCCCTCTACCGGCTCGGCTACCAGGCCGGCACCGACGACGAAGAAGAAGGCGGTGCGGAATGACCACGGCCCGCCGGGACACCTACACCCCCGAGACCCTGCTCTCCGTCGCCGTCCAGGTCTTCAACGAGCGCGGCTACGACGGCACCTCGATGGAGCACCTCTCCAAGGCCGCCGGAATCTCCAAGTCCTCCATCTACCACCACGTCGCGGGCAAGGAGGAGCTGCTGCGCCGGGCCGTCAGCCGGGCCCTGGACGGCCTCTTCGGCATCCTCGACGAGACCGGTGCCACCCGCGGCCGCGCCGTCGAGCAGGTCGAATACGTCACCCGGCGCACGGTCGAGGTACTGCTCGCCGAACTCCCCTACGTCACCCTGCTGCTGCGGGTGCGCGGCAACACCCGCACCGAGCGCTGGGCGCTGGAGCGGCGCCGCGAGTTCGACCACCGGGTCGCCGGCCTGCTCAAGGCCGCCGCGGCCGAGGGGGACCTGCGGGCCGACGTGGACACCCGGCTGGCCACCCGGCTGCTGTTCGGCATGGTGAACTCGCTGGTCGAGTGGTACCGGCCGCACCCGGGGGCGGACGCCCGGGAGACGGACGCACTGGCCGACGCGGTGGTCGGGCTGGCCTTCGACGGCCTGCGGACGGCCGCCCCCTAGGCGGCTGCTAGCCGGACCGGGGTGCGGAGCGGGCGAGGCGGGCGGTCAGGGCGGCCTTCGCGGCCGGCCAGTCCTCGTCGGTGACGCTGAAGAGGACGGAGTCGCGGACCGCGCCGTCCCACATCACCATGTGGCGGCGCAGGACGCCCTCCTCGGTGGCGCCGATCCGGGCGATCGCGGCGCGCGAGGCGGCATTGCGCGCATCGGTCAGCAGCTCCACCCGCTGCATCCCCAGGGTCTCGAAGGCGTGGCCGAGCATCAGCAGCTTGGCCTCCGAGTTGACGGCGGTGCGCTGCCAGGAGCGGCCGAGGAAGGTCCAGCCGATCTCCAGTCGGCGGTGCTCCCGCACCACCTTCAGGTAGCGGGTGGAGCCCGCGATCCGGCCGGTGGCCTGCTCGACGGTGGCGAAGGCGAGGTCGGTGCCCGCCGCGTGCGCGGCCTGCGCCGCCTCGATCCAGGCACGCATGCCGTCGGGGTGCGGGACCATCGTGACGGGGAGCTTCCACAGCTCTCCGTCACGCACCGCCTCGCACAGCCCGTCATGGTGCCGCTGCGCCAAGGGCTCCAGCCGTACGTGTTCACCCGCCAGGGTCAGGCTGTCCAATGCCGCTGCGACCAGGGTCATGCCCGCCTCCCGAGAGATCGTGCCGAGTCGGCAGGAGCGTACGGGGCGCCTACTCCTCGGAGACCGGCGGGCCCGGCAGCGCCGTGCGGTCGGCCGCCAGGTCCGTCTCCTCGAACACCAGCAGGGTCCGGGTGGAGAGCACCTCCGGGATGGACTGCAGGCGGGTCAGGACGAGCTCGCGCAGGGTCCGGTTGTCCGGGGTGTGGACCAGCAGCAGCACGTCGAAATCGCCGCTGACCAGGGCGATGTGCGCAGCGCCGGGCAGCTCGCGGAGCTTCTCGCGGACCGTCCGCCAGGAATTCTGGACGATCTTCAGGGTGATGTAGGCGGAGGCGCCCTGGCCTGCCCGCTCGTGGTTGATCCGGGCGGTGAAACCGCGTATCACGCCGTCGTCGATCAGCCGGTTGATCCGCGCGTACGCGTTGGCGCGGGAGACGTGGACCTGCTCGGCGACCGACCGTACGGAGGCGCGCCCGTCGCTCTGCAGCAGCTCGATGATCGAACGGTCGATGGGGTCGAGCGGCCGGGGCGGCACCGCGGGCACCTCACCCGAGCGGGCCATTTGTTCATCCGCCATTGCCCCCGGCCTCCCTGTTGTGGACGTCCTGCTCCTATCCCAAGCTGTGGACATCCGTTTGTCCACAGCCTGGAGCCGCCTGTAGCCAAAATGCGCCCACGACCGAACAATCGGTAGGTGAGGCGCCTCACACCGCAGTGCGCTGCCTGCCCGCTTCCCACGAGGAGGTGTACGCCGTCATGACGGTCCAAGAGCTGCCCGGTGCCGGTGCGTCGTCGTCCTACCGGCCCACTCCACCGCCTGCCTGGCGCCCCCGCACGGACGCCGCTCCGCTGCTCCCGGACCCCGAGCCGTACCGGGTGCTGGGCACCCCCGCGGCCGAGAAGCTCGACCCCGAGCTGATGCGGCGCTGCTACGCCGAACTGGTGCGCGGCCGCCGGTACAACGCACAGGCCACCGCGCTGACCCGGCAGGGCCGGCTCGCGGTGTATCCGTCCACCGTCGGCCAGGAGGCCTGCGAAATCGCGGCCGCGCTGGTGCTGGAGGACCAGGACTGGCTCTTCCCCAGCTACCGGGACACCCTCGCGGCCGTGGCCCGCGGCCTGGACCCGGTGCAGGCGCTCACCCTGCTGCGCGGTGACTGGCACACCGGTTACGACCCGCACGAGCACCGGATAGCCCCGCTGTGCACCCCGCTCGCCACCCAGCTGCCGCACGCGGTGGGCCTGGCACACGCCGCCCGGCTGCGCGGCGACGACGTCGTGGCGCTGGCCATGGTCGGCGACGGCGGAACCAGCGAGGGCGACTTCCACGAGGCGCTGAATTTCGCCGCCGTGTGGCAGGCCCCGGTGGTCTTCCTGGTCCAGAACAACGGCTTCGCGATCTCCGTCCCGCTGGCCAAGCAGACCGCCGCCCCGACCCTGGCCCACAAGGCCGTGGGGTACGGCATGCCCGGCCGGCTGGTCGACGGCAACGACGTGGCCGCGGTGCACGAGGTGCTGGCCGAGGCGGTCGGGCGGGCGCGGTCCGGTGGCGGACCCACCCTGATCGAGGCGGTCACCTACCGGATCGAGGCGCACACGAACGCGGACGACGCGACCCGCTACCGCGGCGACGCCGAGGTGGAGGCCTGGCTGGCCCACGACCCGGTGCAGCTGCTGGAGCGGGAGCTGACCGAGCGCGGCATCCTCGACGAGGCGGGCATCCAGGCGGCCAAGGACGCGGCGGAGACGATGGCCGCCGCCCTGCGCGAGCGGATGAACGCCGAGCCGGTGCTGGACCCGATGGACCTGTTCGAGCACGTGTACGCGGAGCAGACCGGCCGACTGCAGGAGCAGGCGGCGATGCTGCGCGCGGAGCTGGAAGCGGAGACCGACTGATGGCCGTGTCACAGCTGGCGGCCAAGCCGGCCACGATGGCGCAGGCCCTGACCAGGGCCATGCGGGACGCGATGGCGGAGGACCCGACGGTCCACGTCATGGGCGAGGACGTGGGTGCGCTCGGCGGGGTCTTCCGGATCACCGACGGCCTGGCCAAGGAGTTCGGCGAGGACCGGTGCACCGACACCCCGCTCGCCGAGGCCGGCATCCTCGGCACTGCGGTGGGCATGGCGATGTACGGGCTGCGCCCGGTCGTCGAGATGCAGTTCGACGCGTTCGCCTACCCGGCGTTCGAGCAGCTGATCTCGCACGTCGCCCGGATGCGGAACCGGACCCGGGGCGCGATGCCGCTGCCGATCACCATCCGGGTGCCGTACGGCGGCGGGATCGGCGGGGTGGAGCACCACAGCGACTCCTCCGAGGCCTACTACGTGGCGACCCCCGGCCTGACCGTGGTCACCCCGGCCACCGTGGAGGACGCGTACGGACTGCTGCGGGCCTCGATCGCCTCGGACGACCCGGTGGTGTTCCTGGAGCCCAAGCGGCTGTACTGGTCGAAGGCCGAGTGGTCGCCGGAGTCCCCGGCGGCGGTCCCCGGCATCGGCCGTGCGGTGGTCCGGCGGCCCGGTACCGGCGCCACCCTGATCACCTACGGTCCCTCGCTGCCGGTGTGCCTGGAGGCGGCGGAGGCGGCCCGCGAGGAGGGCTGGGACCTGGAGGTCGTGGACCTGCGCTCGCTCGTCCCGTTCGACGAGGAGACGGTGGCCGCTTCGGTACGCCGGACCGGCCGCGCGGTGGTGGTCCACGAGGCGGGCGGCTTCGGCGGCCCGGGTGCGGAGATCGCCGCGCGCATCACGGAGCGGTGCTTCCACCATCTGGAGGCTCCCGTGCTCCGGGTCACCGGCTTCGACATTCCGTACCCGCCGCCGATGCTGGAGAAGCACCACCTGCCCGGCGTGGACCGGATCCTGGACACCGTGGCCCGCCTGCAGTGGGAGAACTGATGCCTCAGGTGATGGAGTTCAAGCTCCCCGACCTCGGCGAGGGGCTCACCGAGGCCGAGATCGTCCGCTGGCTGGTCGCGGTGGGCGATGTGGTGGCGGTGGACCAGCCGGTGGTCGAGGTCGAGACGGCCAAGGCGATGGTGGAGGTCCCCTGTCCGTACGGCGGCGTGGTGACGGCCCGCTTCGGCGAGGAGGGCACGGAGCTGCCCGTCGGAGCCCCGCTGATCACGGTCGCGGTGGGCACCGGGGCGGCGGAGCCGCAGTCGCCGGAGTCCGGCACCGGCGCCGAAGCGGGCTCGGGCAATGTGCTGGTCGGCTACGGCACGGACCACTCCAAGCCGGCCCGGCGCCGGCGGATCCGGCCGGCCGAGCCGGCCGGGCGGACGCCCGTCGCACCGGCTGCGGCCCCGGTCCCGGCCGCCGCGCCCGCCCCCACTCCCGCACCCGCCGCTGCGTCCGTCCCGGCGGTCCTGGCCTCCGGCCCCGTCCCGGTGATCTCCCCGCTGGTGCGGAAGCTCGCCCGGGACCACGGAGTCGACCTGCGGGGGCTGCAGGGGTCCGGCCCGGAAGGGCTGATCCTGCGGGCGGATGTGGAGGCGGCCCTGAAGGCCCCCGAGCAGGCCCCCGAGCAGGCCGCCGGGCCGGCCGCCGCGGCGCCCGCCGCCGTGCCGGCGGAGGCAACGCGGATCCCGCTCAAGGGCCTGCGGGGCGCGGTGGCGGAGAAGCTGTCGCGCAGCCGGCGGGAGATTCCGGACGCCACCTGTTGGGTGGACGCGGATGCGACGGAACTGATGGCGGCGCGGGCCGCGATGAATGCGGTCGGCGGCCCGAAGATATCGGTGCTGGCGCTGCTGGCCCGGATCTGCACCGCCGCGCTGGCCCGTTACCCGGAACTGAATTCGAGGGTGGACCTCGCGGCGAACGAGATCGTCCGGCTGCCCTCGGTGCACTTGGGCTTCGCGGCCCAGACCGAGCGCGGCCTGGTGGTCCCGGTGGTCCGGGAGGCGCAGTCCATGAACCCGGAGGGGCTGTCGGCCGAGTTCGGCCGGCTCACCGAGCTGGCCCGGACGGGCAAGCTCGCTCCGGCGGACCTCACCGGCGGCACCTTCACCCTCAACAACTACGGGGTGTTCGGGGTGGACGGCTCCACTCCGATCATCAACCACCCCGAGGCGGCGATGCTGGGCGTCGGCCGGATCGTCCCCAAGCCCTGGGTCCACCAGGGCGAGCTGGCGGTCCGTCAGGTGGTGCAGCTGTCCCTGACCTTTGACCACCGCGTGTGCGACGGCGGGACGGCAGGCGGATTCCTCCGCTTCGTCGCGGACTGCGTGGAGAACCCGGCGGTGCTGCTGCGCGCCCTCTAGGGCGTGTCGGCAGGGTCCCGCCGGTCAGGCCCAGATGTTGCGGGCGACCGTCCAGATCGCGGCGATCGTGAGGATCGCCGCGATGCCGCGGCGGCGCAGCGGCAGCCGGTAGCGCCTGCCCCGCACGGTGGCCACGGTCAGCCAGCGGCCGTAGCCGAGCAGGACCAGCGGCAGGGTGGCCAGCAGCAGGAGGTTGGCCCGGGCGGCGGCCGCGAGGTCGCCGTGCAGCAGGCTGTAGGCCATGCGGGTGCCGCCGCAGGCCGGGCAGTCGAGGCCGGTGAGCAGTCGCCACGGGCACTTCGGGAGCAGCTGGGCGGGGTCGTAGGGGCTGTGCCCGTACACGTACACCGCGCCCGCGAGGGCGGCGGCGCCGAGAACGACCGGCAGGGCCCGTACCGTCCACGGTACGGGCCCTGAAGGCGTGTTCGGCAGGCTCACACTCAGCCGCGCAGAACCCGGCCCTGGGAGTCGGTGACGTTGCTGCCGACCAGCAGCATGATGGCGTCGATCAGGGCCCAGATGCCCAGACCGCCACAGGTCAGGAGCTGACCGATGGCCATGCCCGTGTGGCCGGTGTAGAAGCGACCCACGCCGAAGGCGCCGAGGAACAGCTGCAGGACGCCGGCGACGACCTTGGACTTCTCGGAGTACGGGACGCCGTTGGGGGCGTAGCCGAAGGGCGCGTTGGGGTCGGGCTGCTGCGGGAACGACATGAAAGGGGTCGCCTTTTCTCAAGGGTGACGTGTGCTCAGGAGCATGCGATCACATGGTCGCACTTACGTGCACCTTATATGTCGCCGAAAGCCCTCCGGCAGTGGGGCGAAGGTCACAGATCGGCGACTGAATGACGAATCAAGATCATCGAATGAGCAGCAGTTTGCCGGTGTGCGATCCGGATTCCAGGACGCGGTGCGCCTCGGCGGCCTCGGCGAGTGGGAACCTCCCGTGCACCACGGGCCGGACCCGTCCCGACCCGATGAGCGGCCACACGTGCTCCCGTACGGCCGCCACGATCGCCGCCTTCTCGTCCAGCGGCCGGGCCCGCAGCGAAGTCGCCATCACGGCCGCCCGCTTCGACAGCAACGCCCCCAGGTTCAGTTCGGCCTTCACCCCGCCCTGTAGTCCGATGACGGCCAGTCGGCCGTTCACGGCGAGGGCGTCCACGTTCCGCGCCAGGTACTTGGCGCCCATGATGTCCAGGATCACGTCCGCGCCGGCCCCGTCCGTCGCCTCCCGCAGCTCCGCGACGAAGTCCTGTTCGCGGTAGTCGATCAGGATGTCCGCGCCGAGTTCCTTGCAGCGGGCCAGCTTCTCCGGGCCGCCGGCCGTCACGGCCACCCGGGCACCCACCGCCTTGCCCAGCTGGATCGCCATGGTCCCGATGCCGCTGGCCCCGCCGTGCACCAGGAGGGTTTCGCCCGGCCTCAGGTGGGCGACCATGAAGACGTTCGACCACACCGTGGCCACCACCTCGGGCAGCGCCGCGGCGTCGGTCAGGTCCACCCCGTCCGGGACCGGCAGCACCTGCCCGGCCGGCACCGCCACCTGCTCCGCATAACCGCCGCCCGCCAGCAGGGCGCACACCTCGTCGCCCACCGACCAGCCGGAGACCCCCGGCCCCAGGGCGGCGATCCGGCCCGAGCACTCCAGGCCGGGATAGCGTGACGCGCCGGGCGGCGGGTCGTAGAAGCCCTTCCGCTGGAGCACATCGGCACGGTTCACGGCACTGGCCGCGACGTCGACGAGGACCTCGCCCTCGCCGGGCACCGGATCGGGTACGTCGGCCCAGACGAGGGCCTCGGGGCCGCCGGGCTGCGGGATGGTGATCGCATGCATGGCCCGGACAGTAATACGCCCCGTCAGTCCGCGGGAGGCAGCGTCACCGCCGGAGTGGCGGGGGGAACCGCGCGGACGATGACGATCAGCCGGTCGGTCAGCTGCAGCGGGCCGGCGTGCGGGTCGTCGTACGGCAGCAGGCGGTGGCCGCGCAGCACGCTCACCACCAGGTCCTCGGTCTCCCGGACCTGCTTGCCGACCTCGGCCCTGGTCACCGGCCGCTCGATCATGTCCAGGCCGCTGCCCTGCTGGATCAGATCCTCCATCACGGTGCCCGCGCTCGGGCTGAGGACGGACAGGCCGAGCAGCCGGCCGGCCGCGCTCGCGCTGGTGATCACGGCATCGGCGCCGGACTGCCGGAGCAGCGGGGCGTTCTCCTCCTCGCGCACCGCCGCGACGATCTTGGCTCCGCGATTGAGCTGCCGGGCCGTCAGGGTGACCAGGACCGCGGTGTCGTCCCGCTGGGTGGCGATGATGATCTGACGGGCCTTCTGCAACTCGGCCCGCAGCAGGACATCGGAGCGGGTGGCATCGCCGACCACGCCCGTGAAGCCCTCGGAATTGGCGATGTCGACGACCTTGGAGCTCGGGTCGACGATGACGACCTGCTCCTTGCGAAGGCCGGTGGCCAGCAGGGTTTGCAGGGCGGAGCGTCCCTTGGTGCCGAAACCGACGACCACCGTGTGGTCACGCAACTGCTTCCTCCAGCGGTTCAGCCGCCACTCCTCCCGGGTCCGCTCGGTGAGGACCTCGAGAGTGGTGCCGACCAGGATGATCAGGAACAGCACGCGCAGCGGCGTGATCAGCAGGACGTTGACCAGCCGCGCGCTGTCGCTGTGGGGGACGATGTCGCCGTAACCGGTCGTCGAGAGGGTGACCGTCGCGTAGTAGAAGCAGTCCAGGAAATCGACCGTCTCGTTGGCGTTGTCGTGATAGCCCTCGCGGTCCAGATAGACGATGAGGACCGTCAGGAACAGCACGAAGAAGGCCATCAGCAGCCGTTTGCCGACCTGACGCAGCGGCTGCTCGACAATGCGCTTCGGCAGTTTGACGCGCCGTGAGACCAGCTTCTCGTCGGCGTCGCGGGCCATCGCGTCCTGTCCGTGAAGTTTCACGTGAAACACTCCCCGGCCGCCACGGCCCACGGCAGTTCGAGAATCTCCAGTTCCTGCCCGGTCCGCGCGCCGCCCTGCGGTACGACGGCCAGCGCGTCGGCCACGGCGACGCCGCGCAGCATCGCCGGGCCGTTGTAGCGGAGCGGTACGGCGTGATCGCCGGACAGCACGACGGGAACCAGCCGGGTGTCGTGCGGGTGGCCGGGTACGTCGCCGCGTACGGCCGCGGTCCAGCGGGGGCGGGGGCCCAGTCCGGCCAGGCCGCGGAGCAGCGGCTCGGCGAGGGTGAGCAGCCCCGAGACGGCGGCGAGGGGATTTCCGGGCAGGCCGACCAGGTGCCGGTCCTCGTCCAGCCGGGCCAGCAGCATCGGATGGCCGGGGCGGACGGCCACCCCGTCGACGAGGAGCTCCGCGCCGGCCCGGCTCAGCACCGGGTGGACGTGGTCGACGGGGCCGGAGGCGGTGCCGCCGGTGGTGATCAGCAGGTCGGCGGTCGAGCCGGTGAGGGTCCGGTAGAGCTCCTCCGCCCCTTCCGGATCGTCGCCGAGCCGACGGGTGGCGACGACCTCGGCGCCGAGCCGGCCCAGCCAGGGGCCGAGCATCGGGCTCAGGGCGTCCCGGATCAGGCCGTCGTGCGGCAGGCCTTCGGTGAGCAGCTCGTCGCCCAGGACGAGGATCTCCACCCGCGGGCGGGGGCGGGTGGTGAGTACGTCGTACCCGGCGGCGGCCGCGAGGCCCAAGACGGCCGGAGTCACCCGGGCCCCGGCGGGCAGCAGCAGGTCGCCGGAGCGGCACTCCTGGCCGCGCGGCCGGATGTCCTGGCCGGAGACGACCTTCCGCTCGGCGTACAGGCGGCCCTTGTCCTCGTCGGCCCGGGCGTGTTCGCTGCGGATCACGGCGGTGGTGTCGGCGGGCACCCGGGCGCCGGTGGCGATCCGGACGGCTTCGCCGTCGGCCAGCGGATCCGGCCGCTCCGAACCGGCCAGGACTCCCTCGCCGGGCCGCATCGCCCAGGGGCCGGGGCCGGACACGGCCCAGCCGTCCATGGCGGAGGTGTCGAAGGACGGGAGGTCGGTGAGCGCGGCCAGCGGCTCTGAGAGCACCTCGCCGAGGGCTTCGGCCAGCGGCACCCGGTGGATCCGGACCCGTCGGCCCGCTCCGGCCCGTGCGGCCGCCTCGCGGGCCCGGGCCCAGCCGGCCGCGCGGTGTCCGCCGCCGTCCGGGTTCCGCGCGACCAGGGCGAGTGCCTCGTC
This sequence comes from Streptomyces sp. NPDC051211, assembly GCF_040689505.1. Lineage (NCBI taxonomy): Bacteria > Bacillati > Actinomycetota > Actinomycetes > Kitasatosporales > Streptomycetaceae > Streptomyces > Streptomyces sp. NPDC051211. The sequence goes on along the minus strand of NZ_JBFBAV010000007.1, from coordinate 15,639 downwards.
GAGCGCCTGCTCGGCGCTGAGCTGCGGCGGAGCGGCTTCCGGAGCGGCTTCCGGAGCGCGCTCCCGGGCAGGCTCCGGCTCTGGGTCGGATTCTGGGTCGGGCTCCGGCGCCGGGTCCGGACCCAGGCCCAGACCCGGATTCGCGTCCGGGGTCGGCTCCGGCTCCGGGTCCGCACCCAGGCCCAGGTCCAGACCCGGATTCGCGTCATCCGGCTCCGGGTCCGACTCCGGCTCCGGGACCGCGGTGGCCTCGTTCGGCCCGGGGAGATCGCCTCTGGCGTCGGCCGGCGCAGCGTCCGGGGTCGGCTCGGCCACCGGGGCGGGTGGGCGGACCAGGCGGGCGGCGCAGGCCAGGGCTTCGTCCAAGGCGCGTTCGGCCGTGGCGGCCGCCGCCGGGTGGCCGGGGAGGGGGGAACGGGAGGCGTGGGGCGAGGTCATCCGGATACAGGCCCTTCCCCGGGTCCGGTCTCGGCAGCCCACCGGAGGGCCAGCGCGGCCGCCTGCTCCGAGGCACGGGCGACGGCGTCGGCGGGGTCGGCACCGGCGGCCTGGGCCTGGGCGGCGGCGTAGCCGACCAGGAAGGTGGTCAGGGGTGCTGCGGGCCGGGCGACGCCGTGGGCGGCGTCACGGGCGAGGTCGAGCAGGGTCTTGGTGTCGACGGTGAGGTCGATGCCCAGCTCGTTCTTGACGGCGGTGATCCATTCGTCCAACACGTTCCCATGCTCCCTGATGCGGGCTCGGGCTGCCGCGAGATCGTCCCAGGTGTCGCAGTCGAAGGAGGCGAGCGGCTGCGCCTCGATGCGGGTGAGGTCCAGTTCCGCGGTGAGCGCGCGGAGCGGAAGGCCGGTGAGGTTGCCGTGCTCCGTCGCGAGCAGGGCCAGCTCGCGTCGCAACGGCTCGGCGCGGTAGGCGGCGACGAGCGGCTGGTCCCGGCCGGCCGGGTCGCGCAGCAGCGCGCCCTCGTGGGCGCGGCCGGGCGCGGCCAGCAGCGCGCGGACGGTGTCCGGGCCGAGGAACGGCAGATCGGCGGAGAGTACGAGCACCAGCTCGGCGGTGCACTGCCGGAGCCCGGCGTCGAGCGCGGCGAGCGGGCCGGCGCCGGGCGGGTCCTCCCGCGCCCAGGCCACCGGCCGGGCGGTGGCCCGCCGGCCCCCGACGACGACCGTGACGGCGGCATCGGCGCAGGCATCGAGGACGCGGTCGAGCAGGGCCCGGCCGCCGACGCTCAGGCCGGGCTTGTCGGCGCCGCCCAGGCGTTGTGCGGAGCCCCCGGCCAGGACGATGGCGTCGTAGGTCATGCCCACGAGTATGCGCGGCCCATGTTTCAGGCAGCGGCGCGGGCTTGCCCGCCGCTTGCCCGCCGCTTGTCCGGCCTGTCGCCGAAAACGCCGAACTCCGCCCGCCGGCCCGGGAAGGCGGCGGACGGAGTCCGGTACGGCGGGGCGTGAACACGCCCGACGGGTTTAGAGGTACGGGCCCGAGCGGATGGCTCCGCCGTGGCCGTCTTCCTCGTCGTGCGGGGCGCCCGGCGGCAGGGCTCGGCGCATCTGTTCGAGCTGGGCCCGCGCGGCCATCTGCTGCGCGAACAGGGCGGTCTGGATGCCGTGGAAGAGGCCCTCCAGCCAGCCCACCAACTGGGCCTGCGCGATGCGAAGTTCCGCTTCGGACGGAATGGCCTCGTCCGTGAACGGGAGGGAGAGGCGTTCGAGCTCCTCCACCAGTTCCGGTGCCAGCCCGTCCTCCAGCTCCTTCACCGAGCTGGCGTGAATGTCCTTGAGGCGAACCCGGCTGGCCTCGTCGAGAGGTGCAGCGCGGACTTCTTCCAGAAGTTGCTTGATCATGCTGCCGATCCGCATGACCTTGGCTGGCTGTTCGACCATTTCCGTCACTGGGACCTCGCGCGACTCGTCATCGGCGCCGCCGACCGCCATCCCGTCCTGGCCCACGATCAGAACCTGCGGGGGGCTGTCCTGCGACCGTTCACTCCTCGGCATCTCCATGCCGCCATTCTCTCGCACAGCTTCGTCAGAACACGGTGTGCCCCCGTGGAGGAGTGATCCACCCTCCACGGGGGCACGAGACGCCTCAGCCCGCGGCCCGGCGGGCCAGCGCGCCACTGGAGCGGGTGACCAGGGCGGCCAGCAGGGCCGCGCCCAGCGGGACGATGACCAGCAGGGCCCCGAGTGTCTCCCAGGGCACCGCCACGGGCACGAACGGCTTGGTCGCGCCGTCGCTGTAGCCGCGGGCGATGGCCTCCTCGTACCAGGCGAGCTGGTCGCGCCGCTCGGTCAGCCGGAGGCCGATCGCCGGCAGCACGCCGGCCGCGGAGCCCAGGACGACTCCCATCGCCGCGACCACCCCGCACTGGAATCCGCTGAGGGTGCGCCGTACGCGCGGGGCCGCGCCCACCGCCGCGAGGGTCTTGAGGTCCGCCTCGGCATCGGCCTGGGCGAGTCCGGTGGCGATACCGGCCGCGCCGATGGTGACCAGGCCCGCGAAGACGGTGAGGACCAGCATCGCCATGCCCGTGCCGCCCTGGTATCCGGCCTCGATCTGCACGGTCGCGTCGACGCCCATCCGGTCGAGCTCTCCGTCCAGCTTCTGCCGCTGCTGGCTGCTGGCCTTCCCGTCCAGCGTGAAGTACGAGCCGTACGGGACGATGGTGAACCCGGCCGCCTTGGCGGTGGCGGGCGGCAGGATCAGCTTGAAGCCCCAGGCACTGGCGCTGTCGGGTGCCTGGTGGACCGGGATGACCTTCTGCTCGCCGGGTGCCTCCTCGCCGCGCTGCCCGGCCTCGTCGGCCTTCGCCAGGTCGGTGACGATCCGGATGGTGACCTTGCCGTCCTTGATGTTCTGCCGGTCGAAGGAAACGGCCTTGCCCTCGGCGAGCGCCCTGACCGTACCCGGGTCGGTGACCGCCAGCGCGGTCAGCAGTTTCCCGTCGGCGACCACGGTCTCGTACTCGGAGTAGTGCGGGGAACCGGACCGGCAGCGCCAGTCGGAGCGCAGGGCGCGCGCCTCGGCCTCGGTGAAGGCGTCCGGCCCCTTGGGCCCCTCGTACAGCGGGCAGCGCTGCTCCTTGGGCACCACGATCTCGGCCCGGCCGCAGCCCTTGTCCGACGAGTACGGCTCGCAGTCGGGCCGGCCGACGGAGATCCGGTCCACATCGGCCCGGACCGCCAGGGGCAGCTGCCGGGACACGGCGTCCCGGACCGCCGGGATGTCCCGGTGTCCGCCCGCCTCGTTGAGCGTGACCCGCCCGGAGCCGTCCGGCAGCTGGGCCACGTACTCGTGGCGCATCTGTACGTCCCGGCTGTGCTGGTACGTCGCCACCGCGACCGTGCCGGCCACCGCGGCCAGTACGGCGGCCACGGCCGGGGCCGTACGCCCCCGGTTGCGGACGGCGTCCCGAAGGGCGAGCCGGGGCGACAGCGGAAGCCACCGGCCGATCCGGCCGAACAGGCCGACCAGCACCGGGGTGAGGGCGACGATGCCCAGCTCGGCGATGGCGCTGCCGCCCGCGACGACGACGAAGCCCATCTGGCCGATCGTGCCGAGCAGCGCGATGGCGACGCCGAGGGCGACCGCGACCAGGCCGATGACGGGCAGCACCCGGTTGGCGCGGCGCACTCCGCGCCGCCCGGTGAGCGAGGCGAGCACGGTCTGCCGGGAGGCGGTGACCGCCGGGGCGATCGCGGCCAGCAGGCCGGTGAGGACGGCGAGCAGGGCGATCCCGGCGAGTTCCAGGGGGCGGACGTCGAAGCTGCCGAAGCGGTTGCCGAGCTGGTTCTCCAGCACCGGCTGCAGCGCGAAGGTCAGCACCACGCCGAGGACGATGCCGGTGACCGCGGCGGCTGCGCCGATGACCAGGCCGCCGGAGAGGACGATCGCCCGGATGTGGCTGCGGTCACCGCCGTTGGCGCCGACCAGGCCGAGCTGGCGGCGGGACCGGCGGGCGCCCACCGCGAAGGCGGGGCCGGCCAGCAGGCAGATCTCCAGCATGGCCAGGCCGACGACGGTGGCGAGAATGGCCAGTTCGGTGGCCCGGCTCGCCGCGCCGGGCGCGTAGGCGTCCTTCGGCTGCTGCGTGTAGAGCGGCACCTCGGAGTCGGCGGGCGGGTTCAGGACGACGGCGCGGGAGACGACCACGGCGCCCTTGGCGTTGGCCTCCTTGACCATGTTCCACGTGAAACCTTCCCCGCCGACCTTGACGAGGTAGGTGTCCTCGGCGCCGACACCGCGCAGCCCGGCGGCCTGCAGGGCCTGGTCGAGCGGGGTCAGCAGGGTCCCGGGAGGCGCCAGCAGCTGGCTCTCCTTGAGCCGGTCGGGCATCTCGTACGCGCCGACGATCTTGTACGAGGTGGTGGTGCCGCGCGGAGTGACCGAAGAACCGACGTAGAGGCCGGAGTTCTCGAGGAAGGCGTTGGTCGCGATGATCTCACCGGCCCGTTCGGGCAGCCGGCCGCGGTCCAGCGTGATCAGGCCCTTCACCAGCGGGCCGGCCACGTCCAGTTCGCGCAGGGAGGTGTCCAGCAGACCGTGCCGGGTGCGGACCTTGGCGTAGCCCGACGAGTCCTTGACGGTCTGTGCCCCGGGCGGCAGAGCCGACTTGAGGTCCTCGGGCCGGTCCTCGGAGCGCTCCACGATGCCGGGCCCGTCCTCGAAGCCGCCGACGGGCGCGTAGTTGTCCCCTTCCGGCGCCTGGTAGATGGGCGTGCCGCCCATGCCGGAGAGCTTCACCTCGGCATCGGCCTCGCCGAGGACCCGCTCCAGCCGCTGTTCGGGGGAGAGCTGGGCACTGCGCAGGGTGAGGTCGGCGGCGCTCACGCCGAGGATCGGCAGCGCGATCATGGAGAGGACCAGCAGACTGCGGCCCTTGGAGCGCCAGGCATCGCGGCGGGCGATCCGGATGGCCGCGATCCAGGAGTGGTACCAGGACTTCACTGGCCGCCCGCCCGCCCGGAGAGCAGCGTGTCGGCCTCGGCGCGCAGGGTCTCGTCGACCACGTTGCCGTCGCGGAGGAAGACCACCCGGTCGGCCCAGGCCGCGAACCGCGGCTCGTGGGTGACCAGGATGCCGGCCGCGCCGGCGTCGCAGCGGGCCCGCAGCAGGGCGAGTACGGACTCACCGGTCTCGGAGTCCAGGGCGCCGGTGGGCTCGTCGGCCAGCACCAGGCGGCGGTCGCCGACCAGGGCGCGGGCGATGGCCACGCGCTGCTGCTGGCCGCCGGACATCTCGTCGGGGAAGCGGTCGGCGAGCTGGCCGAGACCCATTTCCTCCAGCGCGGCGAGCGCGGAGCCCCGGGCCTTCCGGGCCGAGATCCCGTCCAGCTCGCGGGGCAGAGCCACGTTCTCGGCGGCGGTCAGGGCCGGTATGAGGTTGTAGTCCTGGAAGACGTAGCCGATGCTGCGGCGGCGCAGCGCGGCCAGCTGCTTGCGGTTGGCGGTGGTGATGTCGGTGCCCTCGACGATCACCTGGCCGTCGGTCGGCTTGTCCAGCCCGCCGGCCAGGGTGAGCAGCGTGGACTTGCCGGAGCCGGACGGGCCCATGACGGCGACGAGTTCGCCCGGGTACACGGCCAGGTCGATACCGCGCAGGGCGTGCACCTCGGTGGCGCCGCTGCCGTGCACGCGGGTGAGCTGCTGCAGTTGCAGCACGGGCTGCCGCTGCTGGGAGTGGAGCTGGTCAGGCATGTGGTGTGGTCCCCCCTGGGACGGTTCGGCCCCGCGGTGTGCGGGCCGGAGGCCGAATGGTTGAGGTCGGGGTCAGGGTCGAGGTCGGGTCGGCGCCGGCGTACGCGTCGGAGTCGGCGTGGGGGCCGCAGTGGCGGCCGGCGTCGGGGTGGTGGAAGTGGTGGCCTGTGGCGCGGCGGCCTCGGCTCCCCGTTCGGCCAGGACGGAGAGCCGCACCAGCCTGGTCTCGGAGTGGTCGAGCCAGCGCGCCTCCGCTTCGGTCTGGAAGATCAGCTGTTCCAGGACGAGCAGCCAGGCCACGTCGTCCCGCTCCCGGGACCGCCCGCTCTCGATCGCGGCGAGCGCCTGCGCCTTGAGCCGGGTGTAGTCCTGCATCGCCTTGATCGTGGCGTGCCGCTGGGCCTGGATCACGGCGCGGATGTCCACGCCGGGAGCGCCCACGGCCATGGCGAGCTTGATGGACAGCTCGTCGCGGGGTGGGTGGGTGCGGTCGACGGGCCGCTCGTACCAGGACCGGAGCTCGCCGCGGCCGGCGTCGGTGATGGCGTAGAGCGTGTGGCCGGCATCGTCCTCGCCGCCGGGCGCGACGAGGCCGTCCCGCTCGAGACGGGCGAGGGTCGTATAGACCTGCCCGACGTTGAGCGGCCAGGTGGAGCCGGTGCGCGACTCGAATTCGGTGCGCAGCTGGGAGCCGTACCGGGGGCCGCGTTCCAGCAGGGCGAGAAGGCCGTGACGGATCGACATACTGAGTATGTATACCGAGTATGCTCCGGGCTGCAACCGCCCCGAGGCGTACATCTCAAGGGGGACCGGCCGTGAACCGGCCGTCGAACTGCGGTGGGACCAGCCGTCGGCCAGCCGTGGACCGGCTGCGGGTCGGCCGCGGACGGGCCGCTGGTCAGCCGCGGCGCAGACGGATTCCGATGAAGCCGAGACCCACGCCCATCAGGGCGAATCCGGTGCCGAGCGGCAGTATGTGGGCGGCCAGATCGGCGGCGCGCGCGTTGGGCTCGGTGCCGAGCGCCACGGGTGGGGCGGGCGGGGCGTCGGGTTCGAGTTCGACCTCGGGCTCGGGAACGGCCTCGGGGCGGGCCGCCGGGGGCGGCGGGGGCTGCGGGGGTGGCGGGGGCGGCGGCTTGGGGCGTAGCGGTACCGGCCGGGCGGCGAGGAGGGCCTCGGGGTTCGCGCGCTCGCCGGCCGGGCGCCCGGGCCGCTCCCGCCCGGCGCCGGCGGGACTGCCGGCCAGCTCGCGGGGGTCGTCGTCCTCGGTGCCGAGACTGCTCCGGCTGCTGTGAGTGCCCTGGCCGGTCCGGTCGTGCGGGTCGTCCCGGTGGACGGCCCCGCCGGCCGTGCAGGCCAGTCCGTACGCAGGCGCTGCCGCCGGGAGCAGGACGGCGCAGCCGAGCGCCGCCACGGCGGGCCAGTGGAGCATGCGGGATCGTGTCACGGGGAGCCCCTCCCGTCCCGAACAGCACAGGCGAGATGTCAGGCTCAGGGTGGCATGGTGGGGCAAATCCGGCATCCGGGGCGCAGTTGGCGGCAGGCCCCACAGGACCCGCCACCACGCGAAGCCGCCGACGCCCGCTTCCGGGACGGCGCCCGGGCCTGCGCCCGCTCCCGGGCCTGCGCCCGTCCTCAGGCCCGCGGCGCTCCGGCGAACCGGCGCCCGCGCCTCCTACTGCGGGTTGCCGGTGGACACGACCAGGGTGAACTCCGTGCCGGTCTTGTCCACGGGGTCACCGGCCGCCGGCAGCTGCTCCAGGACCGTGTCCTTGCCGTACACCGCCTCGTCCCGCTCCTGCAGCTTGATCTTCCAGCCGGCCGACTGGAGGCACTCCTTCACCGAGGTCAGGTTCTTGTACCGGAAGTCCGGGGCGTTGACCTTCTTCGGGTCGTCCCAGTGCTTGGACGCCTCCTTGCACTTCTCCGTCTCGATGGTGCGCGAGGTGTCCGGGCCCTTGAAGCCGGGCTTGTCCGACCCGGTGCCGCCCGTGCCGGCGGTCGCCGGTGCGCCGGTCCCGCCCTGGGCGTTGTCGTTGCCGCCCGGGTCGTCGTCCCCGTCCATCGACACCGCCGCGATCAGGCCGCCGATCGCCAGCAGCGCCACCGCGATGGCACCGACCACGACCGGCATGTTCCGCTTCCCGTCGGCCGCCGCGGCCGCCCGAGCGGGCTGCTGCGCCACCGGCGAAATGGTGAACGGCGGCGGGGTCTGCGGCGCGTACTGCTGCTGCGGCGGGTAGGCGTAACCCTGCTGCGGCGGCGGGGTCTGGTGGTGCACCGGCGGGGGCGTGTGCTGCACCGGCGGCGGCGGCGTGTGCTGCTGCGGCGCCGGAGTCGCGTACGGAGAGGGCTGGTACGGCTGCTGCACCGCCTGCGGCGGCGGCTGCGGCAGCGAGGAGTCCACCGGCGGGAACACCGCCGACCCGACCCCCGCCCCGCTGTTCACGGGCCCGCCCTGGACGATCACCGGAGCACCGGTCTGCCCGGCCGACAGCACCCGCGCGATCTCGTCGCGCATCGCCGCCGCCGTGGGGAAGCGCTCGTTCGGGTTCTTCTTGAGCGCACGCGCCACCAGCGCGTCCATCGCCGGCGAGACGGACCGGTTGATGGAGGAGGGCGCGACCGGCTCCTCCTGCACGTGCGCGTACGCGATGGCCAGCGGCGAGTCCGCGTTGAACGGCAGTCGGCCGGTGAGCAGCTGGAACAGCATGATGCCGACCGAGTACAGGTCGGAGCGGGCGTCCACACCGCGCCCCAGCGCCTGCTCCGGCGACAGGTACTGCGGGGTGCCGACCACCATGCCGGTCTGGGTCATCGAGGTGACCCCGGACTGCATGGCGCGGGCGATGCCGAAGTCCATGACCTTGACCACGCCGCGCTTGGTCATCATCACGTTGCCCGGCTTGATGTCACGGTGCACCAGGCCGACGTCGTGGCTGGTCTCCAGCGCGGCCAGTACGTCGGCCGTCACCTTCAGCGCCTTGTCCGCCGGCATCGCGCCGTACTGGGCGATGTCCGCCTGCAGCACCGAGCCGAGCGGCTTGCCCTCGACGTACTCCATGACGATGTACGGCATCATCGTGCCGTCCAGGTCGCCCTCGCCGGTGTCGAAGACCGAGACGATGTTGGTGTGCGACAGTTTCGCTACAGCCTGGGCCTCGCGGCGGAACCGCTCGCGGAAGGACGCCTCGCGCCCCAGCTCGCTGTGCAGGGTCTTGATCGCCACCTGCCGGTCGAGTGCCGCGTCGTAGGCGAGATAGACGGACGCCATGCCGCCCTCGCCCAGCAAATCCCTTAGCTGGTAACGGCCACCGGCCAGGGAACGGCCTGCGTACCGGCCCTCAGTGCCGTCCTGGCTCATGACTCTTGCTTCCCCTCGCCACGCTTGTGTCGCGCCCAGTCTGCCGGAGGGCAAGCGCACGTCAAGCCAGGTGCCCGTTCCGTGACCACGTGGTTGTCGCACGGTCACGGCCCGTCCGTGCCCGAACAGTGACCGGCGCAGAGGCTGTAGCGTTCATCGGAGCACCCCACAGACGAGAGCACCGCACGCGCGGCCGAGAGAGATGACGGCGAGGACTGATGGCACCCGAACCCGAGGCAGGTGGCGCCGGGATGGCCGAGGATCCTTCGCATTGGGGAGCCGGCGGCCTGGTGGGAGACGGCCGTTACCGGCTCACCCACCGGCTGGGCCGCGGTGGCATGGCCGAGGTGTTCGCCGCCGAGGACGTCCGGCTGGGCCGCACCGTCGCCGTCAAGCTGCTGCGCGCCGACCTCGCCGAGGACCCGGTCTCCAAGGCCCGCTTCACGCGTGAGGCGCAGTCGGTGGCCGGCCTCAACCACCATGCGGTCGTCGCCGTGTACGACTCCGGCGAGGACCGGGTCGGTCCGAACACCGTCCCGTACATCGTCATGGAGCTGGTCGAGGGCCGCACCATCCGGGACCTGCTGATCAGCGCCGAGGCCCCGGGCCCCGAGCAGGCGCTCATCATCGTCTCGGGCGTGCTGGAGGCGCTCGCCTACTCGCACCAGCACGGCATCGTGCACCGCGACATCAAGCCCGCGAACGTCATCATCACCGACGCCGGTGCGGTGAAGGTGATGGACTTCGGCATCGCCCGCGCCCTGCACGGCGCGCAGTCGACGATGACTCAGACCGGCATGGTCATGGGCACCCCGCAGTACCTGTCCCCGGAACAGGCCCTCGGCAAGGCCGTGGACCACCGCAGCGACCTGTACGCGACCGGCTGCCTGCTGTACGAACTCCTCGCGCTGCGGCCGCCCTTCACCGGCGAGACCCCGCTGTCGGTGGTGTACCAGCACGTCCAGGACGCGCCCGTGCCGCCCTCGCAGATCGCGCCGGGCCTGCCGCCCGAGCTCGACGGCCTGGTGATGCGTTCGCTGGCCAAGGACCCCGACGACCGGTTCCAGAGCGCCGAGGAGATGCGCGGACTGGTCCAGTACGCCCTGCAGATGCTCCAGGATCAGGGCGGCAACACCGGCACCTGGAACACCGGTCCGGTCGCCATGGCGCTGCCGCACGGGCGGGGCCCCGCCGCGACCACCGCCATGCCGATGGGCGCCACCGGCCCGCAGCCGGGCTACCCCTCGCACTCCTCCACCTCGCAGTTCCACCAGCCGATGGTGCCCCCGCTCAACCCGGACGACGGCTCGGCCTTCCCCGGCGGCGGTGGCGGCTACTACGACGGCGGTGCGGGCGGCTCCGGCGGGCACGGCGACGGGCAGGGCGGCGGCCGCTGGAAGATCTGGCTGTTCGCGGTGCTCGCGGTCATCGCCATCGCTCTGGGTGTGGTCTTCGCCCTCGACAAGGCCGGGGAGAAGAAGACGCCCCGGGACGACACGACGACCACCCAGAGCCCGCCCAGCTCCCCGCAGCCCACGCCGAGCACCCCGAGCACGGAGCCGTCCGAGGAGACCCGCGAGCCCTCCCGCCCGTCGAACAGCTGGACGCCGAGCCGGAGCCCGTCCCGGCCGAGCTACTCGCAGAGCCTCAGCCCGTCGCCGTCGCCGTCGGTCACGCCGCCGACCTCGTCCCCGTCGGACGAGGTGACGACCCCGCCGCCGCCGACCAGGTCGAAGCCGGTCACCCCGTCGCCCGGTACGAGCTCGGAGAAGCCGCCGCCGGACCCGGATACGAACGTGGGCGGCGAGGAGTAGAAGACGGCGGGGCACGGCGGCGGGGCCGGCCGGCCCCGCCGCCGCGTCAGAGGGCGTGCTGGTACGCGCGGTCGAGGTCGAGGGGGCCGTGGAGGGTGTGCACGGTGACGAACTGCGGCTCGATCCGCATGTACACCGGGTCGAAGAGCACGCCGTCCACGAAGTGCGGGCCCGGGCCGAAGAGTTCGAGCTCGGCGGTGGTGGGCTCGACGACCTCGGCGGTCCCGGTGAACTGGACCGACCACAACTGCCGGTCGCCGGAGCCGAAGTTGTCCGCGCCGTACGCGACGACGCTCCCGTTGCACGCGTGGTGGTAGCCGAAGCCGCCGTGCATTCTCAGGACGACCTTGCCGTCCACCACGACGTGGCGGGCGACGGCGAGGAAGGGCAGCGCGCGCATGCTGGTGGCCACCCGGCCGTACGGCACCCGGCACAGCAGTTCGATGGCGTGGTGTTCGTCCGGTGACATGAAGCCCACTGTCCGGTACCGGCACGGGCCGGGGAAGAGGAGCCCGCCCCGAGGATCGGGGACGTTGGTCCCGAATCGAACAGCGCCTCGGGTGGAATGGCCGGGCGGGTGGAAGGGCAGGGCAGCCGGGCGGAAGGGCCGGGCGGACGGCCGGGTGAGCCGCCGGCCGCGCCGGGACGGGCCGGTCAGCGCTTCTCGGCCTGCAGGCGGGCCACGTACGCGGCGGCCTGGGAGCGGCGCTCCATGCCCAGCTTGGACAGCAGGCTGGACACGTAGTTCTTGATCGTCTTCTCGGCCAGGTGCAGCCGCTCGCCGATGACCCGGTTGGTCAGGCCCTCGCCGATCAGGTCGAGGATCTTGCGTTCCTGCTCGGTCAGATTGGCCAGCCGGTCGTCGCCCTTGCCGCTCTTGCCGTCGCGCAGGCGCTCCAGCACCCGGGCCGTGGCGACCGGGTCCAGCAGGGACTTGCCGGCGGCGACGTCGCGCACGGCGTTGAGCAGCTCATTGCCGCGGATCGCCTTGAGGACGTACCCGGAGGCACCCGCCATGATCGCGTCGAACAGGGCTTCGTCGTCCGCGAACGAGGTGAGCATCAGGCACTTGATGTCGTCGTTCTTGGAACGGACCTCGCGGCAGACCTCGACGCCGCTGCCGTCCGGCAGGCGCACGTCCAGCACCGCCACGTCGGGCCGCGTGGCGGGGATCCGCACCAGCGCGTCGGCGGCCGTACCGGCCTCGCCCACGACCTCGATGTCGGATTCGACGGAGAGCAGCTCGTAGACGCCTCGGCGGACCACTTCGTGGTCGTCCAGGAGGAATACCGTGATTTTTCCATCTTCGCGCACGAAGTCAGTTTCACACACTCACCCCTTCCCTGCCGGAGTTACCCGGGATAACGTGCCGTTGTTCCGGCCCCCTGCGAGGCTGTGACCAGTGGTTGTTCCCGATTCCCCGGATTTACTTGGAAATCCAAGCAAAATCCCAGGTCAAATGGGGTTTCGCGGTTACGCGAGGCACTGGGTAACGTGCATTGCGCAGGGCACTCGCCGGGGCACCTGTCACGCCTGTGTTCCCGTACGAGTCGCACCCACCCCGTGCGCGGGTACGGATACAGGCGGAGCCGCACTGGTCCCCGGAGAACCCGGGTGCCGGACCGACGGAGGAGCACACGTGACCGTGGAGAGCACTGCCGCGCGCAAGCCGCGACGCAGCAGCGGCACCAAGCGAGCAGCGTCCGGGGCGAGCCCCCGGAAGACCGCCGCCGCAGCCGCGAAGAGTGCCGAGCCCCAGCTCGTACAGCTGCTGACGCCCGAGGGAGACCGGGTAGAAAACGCGGACAACGCGGAGTTTCTCCCCTACGTCTCCGACATCACCGCCGAGGACCTGCGCGGGCTGTACCGCGACATGCTCCTCACGCGCCGTTTCGACGGGGAGGCGACCGCCCTGCAGCGCCAGGGCGAGCTGGGCCTGTGGGCCTCGCTGCTGGGCCAGGAGGCCGCCCAGATCGGCTCCGGCCGGGCGCTGCGCGAGGACGACTACATCTTCCCGACCTACCGCGAGCACGGCGTGGCCTGGTGCCGCGGGGTCGACCCGACCAACCTGCTGGGCATGTTCCGCGGTGTGAACCACGGCGGCTGGGACCCCACGGTCAACAACTTCCACCTGTACACGATCGTGATCGGCTCGCAGACGCTGCACGCGACCGGTTACGCGATGGGTGTGGCCAAGGACGGCGCCGACTCCGCGGTCATCGCCTACTTCGGCGACGGCGCCTCCAGCCAGGGCGACGTCAACGAGGCCTTCACCTTCTCGGCGGTCTACAACGCCCCCGTGGTGTTCTTCTGCCAGAACAACCAGTGGGCGATCTCCGAGCCCACCGAGCGCCAGATGCGCGTGCCGCTGTACCAGCGTGCGGCCGGCTTCGGTTTCCCGGGTGTCCGGGTGGACGGCAATGACGTGCTGGCCTGCCTGGCCGTGACGCGCTGGGCGCTGGAGCGGGCGCGTGCGGGCGAGGGTCCGACCCTGATCGAGGCGTTCACGTACCGGATGGGCGCCCACACCACCTCCGACGACCCCACGCGCTACCGGCGCGACGAGGAGCGCGCGGCCTGGGAGGCGAAGGACCCGATCCTGCGCCTGAAGGCCCACCTGCTGGCGACCGGCGAGGCCGACGAGGCCTTCTTCGCCGCGCTGGAGGAGGAGAGCGTGCAGCTCGGCAAGCGGGTGCGTGAGGTCGTACGCGCGATGCCCGACCCGGACACGATGGCGATCTTCGAGAACGTCTACGCGGACGGGCATGCGCTGGTGGACGAGGAGCGCGCCCAGTTCGCGGCCTACCTCGCTTCGTTCGAGGAAGGGCACTGATCATGGCAGTCGAGAAGATGTCGATCGCGAAGGCGCTCAACGAGTCGCTGCGCAAGGCCCTGGAGACGGACCCGAAGGTCCTGATCATGGGTGAGGACGTCGGCAAGCTGGGCGGTGTCTTCCGGATCACCGACGGTCTGCAGAAGGACTTCGGCGAGGAGCGGGTCATCGACACCCCGCTGGCCGAGTCGGGCATCGTGGGTACGGCGATCGGTCTGGCCCTGCGCGGGTACCGGCCGGTGGTGGAGATCCAGTTCGACGGGTTCGTGTTCCCCGCGTACGACCAGATCGTCACGCAGCTGGCGAAGATGCACGCGCGGGCTCTCGGCAAGATCAAGCTGCCGGTCGTCATCCGGATCCCGTACGCGGGCGGCATCGGCGCGGTGGAGCACCACTCCGAGTCGCCGGAGGCGCTTTTCGCGCACGTGCCGGGCCTGAAGGTGATCTCGCCGAGCAACGCGAGCGACGCGTACTGGATGCTCCAGCAGGCGATCCAGACCGATGACCCGGTGATCTTCTTCGAGCCGAAGCGGCGCTACTGGGACAAGAGCGAGGTCGACACCGAGGCGATTCCCGGCGCCCTGCACGAGGCCCGGGTGGCCCGGGCGGGTACCGACATCACCCTCGCGGCGTACGGCCCGATGGTGAAGGTCTGCCTGGAGGCGGCGGCCGCGGCTGCCGAGGAGGGCAAGTCGGTCGAGGTCGTGGACCTGCGCTCGATGTCGCCCATCGACTTCGACGGGCTCCAGCGGTCGGTGGAGAAGACCCGCCGGCTGGTCGTGGTCCACGAGGCCCCGGTCTTCCTCGGCGTGGGTTCGGAGATCGCTGCTCGCATCACGGAGCGGTGCTTCTACCACCTGGAGGCGCCGGTGCTGCGGGTGGGCGGTTTCCACGCCCCGTACCCGCCGGCCCGCCTGGAGGACGAGTACCTGCCGGGCCTGGACCGCGTGCTCGACGCCGTCGACCGCTCGCTGGCGTTCTGAGGAGATCCGCTGTGACGATCCGCGAATTCAAGATGCCCGATGTGGGCGAGGGCCTCACCGAGGCCGAGATCCTCAAGTGGTACGTCCAGCCGGGCGACACCGTCACCGACGGCCAGGTCGTCTGCGAGGTCGAAACCGCCAAGGCGGCCGTGGAGCTGCCCATCCCGTTCGACGGCGTGGTCCACGAACTCCGCTTCCCCGAGGGCACCACCGTCGACGTCGGCCAGGTCATCATCTCGGTGGCGGTCGGCGGTGACGGTGCCGGCGAGGCGGCCGCAGCGGAGGCCCCGGCCGCCGCAGCACCGGCCGAAGCCCCGGCTGCCGCGGCCCCGGCCGCCGAGGAGGAGCCGGCCGCCGCGGCCCGCCAGCCCGTGCTGGTCGGCTACGGCGTCTCGCAGGCCTCGACCAAGCGCCGCCCGCGCAAGGGCTCGCCCGCACCGCTGGCCGGAGAGGCCGGCCAGGCCGGCTTCGCGGCCGCCGCGCCGACCGCCACCCCGGCTCCGGCCGGAGCGGCACTCGCCGGCGCCGTGGTCCTGAACGGCAACGGCCACGGCTTCGCCACCACGACCACCGCGGGTGAGCGCCCGCTGGCCAAGCCGCCGGTCCGCAAGCTCGCCAAGGACCTCGGTATCGACCTGGCGGTGGTCGTTCCCACCGGCGAGGGCGGCATCGTGACCCGCGAGGACGTGCACGCCGCGGCGGCCGCCGCGGCCGCGCAGGCCGCCCCCGCGAGCCAGAACGGCACGGCCGCCCCGGCCGAGGCCCCGGCCCCCGCCCAGGCGGCGGCTCCGGCTGCGGTTGGGGTTCCTGTTGGGGCGGGTGTGCGGGAGACCCGTATCCCGGTCAAGGGGGTCCGTAAGGTCACCGCGCAGGCGATGGTCGGCTCCGCCTTCACCGCCCCGCACGTCACCGAGTTCATCACCTTCGACATCACGAAGACGATGAACCTGGT